>JAEUMM010000238.1 GCA_016792645.1 Alphaproteobacteria bacterium
CGCGCTTCTCGCCCGCGCCTACGGCCTGAAATTCCCTGCGCCGGAAGCAAAGCCGCAATCCGTCGAACACGACGGCGATGCTCTGCGCAGGCGCCTCGGCCACTACCTGGGCGCCATGTTCTATTTCGAGGGAGAGTGGTACTGGGGCGTCGACCGCCTGCACTTCCTCGAAGAACGACTCCACACCGCAGGACTCGCCAAGGCGAAAGGCCCGCTGAAACCGATCGCACCCGTCAAGGATGTGGCGTTTCCACCCGCGAAACCAACGGGCGCGACGTTCGACTACTTCCTGTCGTTCCGCAGCCCCTACACCTATCTCGCAGTGCCCCGCGCACGCCGCTTAGCGCAGCACTACGGCGCAAGGCTGCGCTTGCGTTTCGTGCTGCCGATGGTGATGCGCGGCCTGCCGGTGCCCGCGCCGAAGCGCCTGTACATCATTCTGGATACAAAGCGCGAAGCCGAACGTCTCGGCATGCCCTTCGGCACCGTCGTCGATCCCGTGGGCAAGGGCGCGGAACGCGGCCTCGCCGTGTTGCATCAGGCCATCCAAGCAGGCAAAGGCGAAGCCTTCGTCGAGAGCTTCCTGCGCGGCGTCTTCGCCGAAGGCATCGATGCCGCATCCGATGCCGGCTTGAACAAGCTCGCGATCCGCGCAGGGCTCGATCGTGATCTCGTCGCCCGCGCGCTGAAAGACGAAAGCTGGCGCAAGGTCGCCGAAGCCAACCGCGAGGAACTCTTCGCACTCGGCCTCTGGGGCGTACCGTCCTTCCGCGTCAATCAAAACCGCCCGCACTGGGGCCAAGACCGGCTGTGGGTCGTCGAACAAGAACTGCAGCAAGCGAAACAGGAGACGCCATGATCCCCACACCGATCACGCTGAACGGCGCACCAGGCTCGCCCTACACCCGCAAGATGGTCTCGCTACTGCGCTACCGGCGCATTCCCTACAAGCTGCTGCAATACGGCATGGGCTCAGCCCCGGGATTGCCGAAGCCGAAGGTTCAACTACTGCCCACGTTCTACCTCCCCAACGAACGCGGCGAACTCGAAGCGGTCGTCGACTCCACGCCGCTGATCCGCCGCCTGGAGCGCGAATTCGAAGGGCGCACCGTGTTGCCCCCGCGCCCCGTCACCGCATTCATCGACTTCATGCTGGAAGACTACGCGGACGAGTGGCTGACCAAGGCCATGTTTCACTATCGCTGGCACTACGCCGCCGACGCCGACAAAGCCGGCGACATTCTCCCGCGCTGGTCACGCATCGCGGCGTCGGACGAAGATATGGCCCAGATGAAGAAGTTCATCATGGACCGCCAAATTTCGCGCCTCTACGTCGTCGGCTCGAACGACACGACCACGCCCGTGATTGAAGCAAGCTACGAGCGGTTCCTCGACCTGTTCAACGCCCATCTGAAGCACCACCCGTTCCTAATGGGCAATCGCCCCGGCGCATCCGACTTTGGCGTCTTCGGTCAGCTGACCGCGCTCACGCATTTCGATCCAACACCGATGGCGCTCACCATGACGAAAGCGCCGCGCGTCTACGCCTGGGTCGAAGTGACGGAAGACCTCTCAGGCCTCGAACCGAAAGACGGCGACTGGCTCGACCCGACGAACATCCCCTCGACGATCATCGCGCTGCTGAAGGAATTCGGCCGCGTCTATGTCCCCGCATTGCTTGCCAACGCCGCCGCTATCGCGAAGGGTGCGGACACCTTCGAAACCGAGATCGACGGCAAACCGTGGAAACAGCAAACCTTCCCGTATCAAGCCAAGTGCCTGCAATGGTTGCGCAACGCCTATGCCGACTTGAGCGCGGGCGACCGCGCGAGCATCGACAAGATACTGGGCGGCACCGGTTGCGCCGTCCTCTTCCAGAAATAGGAACACGCACATGCGCAAATGGCTGATCGCAACCGCTGCCGTCGTCGCCGTGCTGGGCGTCGCGGGTTTCATCGCGTTCCAGAACTACTGGTACTACCTGCCGGGCATCATGGCGGCGATCCGCGACCCCATTCAGCCCAATCATGAAGTCGTGTGGGAGAAGGGCCCCGACGCGCCGGCAGCTGCGCCGACCGACCGCCCACCCAACATCATCCTGATCGTCGCCGACGACCTCGGCTACAACGACATCACCTTAGGCGGCGGTGGCGTGGCAAACGGCGCGGTCCCCACACCCAACATCGACTCCATCGCGAAGGACGGCGCGAACCTGACGCAGTCTTACGCCGGCAACGCCACCTGCGCGCCGTCGCGCGCGGCGATCATGACAGGCCGTTACGCCACCCGCTTCGGCTTCGAGTTCACGCCGGTGCCAAAGCAGTTCTCGCGCCTCGTGGGACACTCAGGGACGACCAGCCACCCGCCCGTCTACCATCCCGAACTCGAAGACGCCGTGCCCGAGATGGCGGACATGACGGTACCTGCGAGCGAGATCACCCTGCCGCAAATGCTGAAGGCCAAAGGCTACCGCACGTTGATGCTCGGCAAATGGCATCTCGGCGAAACGAAGACCTCGCGTCCCGAAGCCCGCGGCTTCGACGAATTCTTAGGCTTCCTCCAAGGCGCGGCGCGCTACCTGCCGCCAGGCGATCCGAACGCCGTCGACGCGCACCAAGACTTCGATCCCATCGACAAGTTCCTGTGGGCGAACCTGCCCTACGCCGTCGTCAACAACAACAAGCCCGGCCGCTTCGCGCCCAAAGGCTACGTCACGGACTACCTTTCCGACGAAGCGGCGAAAGCCATCGACGCCAACAAGAACCGCCCGTTCTTCATGTACCTCGCCTACAACGCGCCGCACACGCCGTTGCAGGCGCACAAGTCCGACTACGACGCGCTGAGCGGCATCGAGAACCACCGCCTGCGCATCTACGCCGCGATGATCCGCTCGCTCGATCGCGGCGTCGGCACAGTGCTGAAGGCAGTGAAAGACGCCGGCATCGAAGACAACACGCTCATCATCTTCACCAGCGACAACGGCGGCGCGAACTACATCGGTTTGCCCGACATCAACAAACCGTTCCGCGGCTGGAAGATGACGTTCTTCGAAGGCGGCATCCGCGTCCCCTTCCTGGCCAAATGGCCGGCCGAGATCGCAAAGGGCACGACATTCGCCGCCGCATCCGGACACGTCGATATCTTCGCGACCGCCGCCAGCGCAGCCGGCGCCGATATGCCGGCCGACCGCGCGATGGACGGCGTGAATCTGATTCCCTACATCACCGGTGAGGCGCAAGGCGCCCCACACGAAACGATGTTCTGGCGCTCCGGCCACTACAAGGCGCTGCTCGCCGGCGATTGGAAACTGCAATCATCGGGCGACCCGAAGAAGTCATGGCTCTTCAACCTGAAGACCGACCCAACGGAAAAAACAAACGCCGCCGAAACCAACCCCGACAAGCTCGCTGAAATGACGGCGCTCCTCACCAAGATCAACGACGAGCAATCC
>JAEUMM010000111.1 GCA_016792645.1 Alphaproteobacteria bacterium
CGCAAAGACGAACTCTGGCGAACCACGTGCTTCGAACTCTTCGTCCAAGAGGCACCCGCATATCGCGAGTTCAACTTCGCGCCATCCACGCAATGGGCTGCGTATCGCTTCACCGGCTACCGCGAAGGCATGACGCTCGCCACTGAGATCCCCGCGCCGCTCACAGACGTGCAAACAAGCGCCGACACGTTCGAACTGAAAGCCGCGGTCGAGCTGCCCGGCATGTCGAACACAACGCGCCTCGCCATCTCCGCCGTCATCGAAGAAACGAACGGCCGCAAGTCCTATTGGGCGCTTGCGCACCCGCCAGGCAAGCCCGATTTCCACCACGCCGATAGCTTCGCCCTCGACCTCGCCAACGAGACCCCCAAATGAAATTCGGCATCGACCGCCTCCTCGCCGAGCCCGCGCTTCGCGCGCCGCTGAAAGGCAAACGCGTAGCTCTCGTCGCGCACCCCGCGTCGGTCACGCAGGATCTAACGCATTCGCTAGACGCGCTCGCGGCAATCGGCGACGTCAAACTCACCGCGGCGTTCGGTCCGCAACACGGCCTGCGCGGCGACAAGCAAGACAACATGGTCGAGTCGCCCGACTTCAACGACCCCATTCTCGGCATCCCGGTCTTCAGCCTCTACGGCCAAGTCCGCAAACCGACCGACGCCATGATGGACACCTTCGACGTCGTCCTCGTCGATCTGCAAGATCTCGGCTGCCGCATCTACACCTTCATTACGACGCTGCGTTACATGCTCGAAGCGGCGGCGAAACATAAGAAGACAGTCTGGGTCCTCGACCGCCCAAACCCCGCAGGCCGCCCGATCGAAGGCCTAACCTTGCGCGCTGGCTGGGAAAGCTTCGTCGGCGCCGGCCCCATGCCGATGCGCCACGGCCTAACGCTCGGCGAACTCGGCCTCTGGTTCATCAAGACGCTGAAACTCGATGTCGAATACCGCATCGTCGAAATGCAAAACTGGCGCCCGAACGAAGCCCCGGGCTTCGGCTGGCCCATCACCACACGCACCTGGGTGAACCCAAGCCCGAACGCGCCGAACCTCTGGATGGCTCGCGCCTACGCCGGCACCGTCATGCTCGAAGGCACGACGCTGTCCGAGGGCAGGGGCACCACACGCCCCCTCGAACTCTTCGGCGCCCCCGACATCGACGCCCGCAAGATCATCAAGGAAATGCAATCGCTCGCCCCCGATTGGCTGAAGGGCTGCACACTAAGAGATTGCTGGTTCGAACCAACCTTCCACAAACACGTCGGCAAACTCTGCAACGGCATCCAAATTCACACCGAAGACCCGGCAGCGTACGATCACGAAGCCTTCAAACCCTGGCGCATCCAATCGCTCGCCTTCAAAGCAATCCGCCGCCTCCATCCCGGCTACCCGATCTGGCGCGACTTTCCATACGAATACGAGCTCGGAAAACTAGCGATCGACGTCATCAACGGCTCGCCGCTCCTGCGCGAATGGGTCGACGACAAAGCGGCAACGCCAAGAGACCTGGACGCGCTCACCCAGCCCGACGAACAAGCCTGGGCAAGCGAACGCCAAGCCTTCCTGCGCTACTAGTCGGCAACGTCATCAACGTGAGGCCGGCTTCTAAGCGCGCCAGCGCAACGACATGCAGGAAAGCCCGGCATCGATCTTCGCGACCTCACGCGTCGAAAGCGCCACCACCTTGTAGCTCTTCGCCAACATTTCCGCCGTCCGCGGATAAGCGTCGCTGACCAAAACGCGATCGTTCACGCGCAGAGCATTCGCCGCCGCCTCGTCGCCGTGCGGCACAAGCACGACACGGAAACCATCGAACATGTCCGACGCCGCGAGCCGCCGCGTCGCCAAAATCGTCTCGTCATCAAGCAGCGAACAATCCGACTTCAGATGCAACACACCGCGCGGCGTCGTCACGGGCACCCCGAGCAAGCCGATCTCCGCCAGCAGCGCAACAAGCGCTCGCGCACCGTCCGCGGTCGTCCGCGCCGACTGCCCGATGAAAATTCCGCGCGGCGTCGTTAAAACATCGCCGCCGTCGACGAACCCTTGCGTCAAACGCAGAACGCGGTCGAACGATCGCTCAAGCACCGGCGTGATCTCGCGCGCTTCGCCCGCCCGCGTCGGCGCGCCGGGCCATAAGACGACGGCCGCTCCGGTAAAGGTCAACGCCGTATCTTCGACGAACAACGAATCCGGATAAGTGCTCAGCGCCGGCAACACCTCGACGGCAACCCCGGCCGCCTCAAGCGCCTGCACATAGGCCGCATGCTCACGCACAACACCGTCGAACGACGGCGCACCCACATCGACCGCCCGCAAGCCGTCAACGACGGAAGGCGAGGGCGCCCGCGCCAGCGCGCGATCGAACTCATGGACGGACATGCGTGCACCTCAATCCAAAAACGTTGGCCGCTTCTTCTTCGGCCGCGTCCATACCACGCCAGGATATCCCTTCAACGGCACCAGCCGTTCACCGAGATACGTCCACTCCTGCAATTCTTCGATGCCGATGTGATAGAGCGGCTCGCGCCCCGTCCGCCCGCTGAACAACGCGCGCGGCACATTGACCATCGTCGGCGAATGCGCCCGCTCGTACATCAACGGCGTCCCGCAC
>JAEUMM010000114.1 GCA_016792645.1 Alphaproteobacteria bacterium
AGGCCGTAATTGTCGCGAAGGTCGATAAACACCAGCCCGCCATGATCGCGCCGGCGATGGACCCAGCCGGAGATGCGCACGGTCGAGCCCACATGGGCGGCGCGCAATTCGCCGCAGGTGTGCGTGCGATAGCGATGCATGGGAATTCCTTGATGTTTCGGGCAAACGCCGCTTTAAGGGCGAACCTTGTGGCGTTGCCGCGCGCCACCTGTCAAGGGCGCGAATCTTGGGCTATAGCACCGCACAAATGGTCACAATCATCACCACGACTGCCCAGCTCGTCGAGGCCTGCGCCAAGTTCGCCGAGGCACCCTACGTCGCCATCGACACCGAGTTCATGCGCGATACCACCTACTGGCCGAAACTGTGCCTGGTCCAGGCCGCGATCCCCGGTTTCGGCGTGGTCATCGACCCCCTCGCCTCCGGCCTCGACATGGCCTCCTTCAACGCGCTGATGGTGAAGCCCGAGGTCATCAAAGTCTTCCACGCCTCGCGCCAAGACATCGAAATCTTCTTCCACCAGGCTCACCTGATCCCGACCCCGCTGTTCGATACCCAGGTCGCGGCCATGGTCTGCGGCTTCGGCGACAGCGCCGCGTACGAGACGCTGGTGCGCGAGCTCGCCCACGCGCAAATCGACAAGTCCTCGCGCTTCACCGATTGGTCGCGCCGACCGCTCAACGACAAGCAGCTGAACTACGCGCTCTCGGACGTGACGCATCTTTGCCGTGTCTATGAATCGCTCAAGCGCCAACTCGACAAGTCCGGCCGCTCGCACTGGCTCGAAGAAGAACTCGACGTCCTGCGCGCAGCGGAAACATACGAACTAAAGCCGGAAGAATCCTGGCGCCGCCTGAAGATGCGCGGCGGCAACCGCCGCTTCACCGGCGTGCTGATGGAAATCGCCGCCTGGCGCGAACGCTTGGCGCAAGAACGCGACGTCCCCCGCTCGCGCGTGATCAAAGACGAGGCCCTCTTCGAAATCGCCGCCCAAGCCCCGCAAACGCAGGACGACCTGGACTCGCTCCGCGGGATCCCACGCGGCTTCGCCTCATCGCGCGCGGCCGCCAGCTTGATCGAAGCCGTGAAAGCCGGCCTCGCCCTCCCCGCCTCCGCCATCCCCGACATCGATCGCGGCCCGCCACCCGCAATCCCGCCGGTGCTGGGCGACATGATGCGCGTGCTGCTCAAGATCCAATGCGAAGCCCACGGCGTCGCGCAAAAGCTGATCGCCTCGTCATCCGACCTGGATCAAATCGCAGCCGACGACAAAGCCGACGTCCCCGCCCTCTCCGGCTGGCGCCGCGAAATCTTCGGCGACGCCGCGCTCGAACTAAAACACGGCCGCATCGCTCTTTCGATCCGCGACCGGAAGGCGGTCGTGGTGGCGGCGGGAAGCTAGCTCGCACGCCCCGCGACATCGTCGAACGTCACCGTCCCGATGATCCGCTTCTGGTGACTAACAACGGGCAGCGCATGCACCGCGTGCTTCTGCATGATGTGCAGCGCGTCATCCGCATCCTCTTCCGGATAGCAATAGATGATCGGCTTCGACATCACGTCGCGCGCGGTCAAGCCGTCACGGTCCGGCCGCCGCAACTCGCGCGCCGTCACCACGCCGACCAAACGGTCGAACTCGCTGATCGGCACACAATCGATTTGTCCTGAATGCACCTTCGCCGCCAGCTGCGTCACCGGCGTTTCCGGCCCGACCCACGTCGCGTCCGGATGCATCACGTCTTTGACTTTCATGAGGGGTCTCCACCGTATTTTCTTGTTTTGATGGAGAGGAAGTATGAACCGATCGCGCGGCCTTGCAAGGCCGCGCCACGAATTCCGCGCGCAACAAAATTAGCGCAACTCGATCCGCATCGTCCGGTCCAAAGCCCCGGCAAGTTCCTGCAGCCGCTTGGTAATCGCCTCTGCGACCAGCGCTTGGTGCGCCTTCGGGATCGTGACGACGAGCGAGTTCGGCGTGATTTTCACAGATGTTTCGCTCAAAAGTTCCGGCGCCGGCCCCGCCATAACCAGAGCCGCCCGCAGCGCCAACCCCAATGTCCGAGCCGTCCGCGCGGCGTCGTCGCCCGCGAATTTCTGAATGCGTTTGATCGTCTTCTCACTCTCGCCGCCGTAGCGGTGGAACATCGCCAAGGCCAGCAGCGCCCGCCCCGGATGATCGATGCCGATAAACGGCGCGTTCAGAACATCGGTGAACGTCTGTTCCGCCCGGTGATCGGGATGCCCGCGCCAACCGGTATCGCCCAGATAGCAAGCCGCCCGGCGCAAACGATCGAACGACTTGTCGCTGCCGGCGAACAACGGCGCCGTCCACTTGTCGAGAACGCGCCCCAAACCCGGATCGCGCCCCAAGCGCGTCGCCATGTCTTCGCACGACGCGAGCAAAGGATCACGCGCCCGCTCCTCCGCAGCCAGCCGCGAGAACAACACGCCCTCGCGCAGCCCGAAGGCCGAGATGACCACGCGATCGAGCTTCGCCACTTTCAACAGCCGCTCCATGACGACGGCGCCGTAAGGAATGGCCTCGGCGCGGCGGCGCGACACCGATGTAATCGCCTCAAGCGAACGCCGCGACAAGCCCGACAGAAAATTCGAAAACCCAAGCGCGCGTTCGCGCGAAATCTCGTAGTGATGCAGGACGCGGATCTCGTGCTGCGCGTCTTCCATGTGGATGCGCGCGATGTTGCGCCACACCCCGCCCACCGCATAGAGCGCCTTGCCCTTCAACTTGTCGAGGCCGGCAATCTTCTCGAGCCCCTGATCGACGATCGACCGCGCCCGCTCGATCTTGCCTTCGCTCATGTCCATAAGGCGCAACGGTCCGAACGGCAGCGTCACGCCGGTCGACTGCTTGCCCCCCGACACGAACGCGAGTTCCAGACTGCCGCCGCCCAGATCGCCCGCAACGCCGTCGGCCTCGGGGATCGCGGCCAAGACGCCTTCGCTGGCCAGCCGCGCCTCTTCTTCGCCGGTCAGGATGCGGATCGGCGCGCCCAGCGCATCGCGCGCCCGCGCCACAAACGTGTTGCCGTTCTTCGCGTCGCGCACGGCGGCGGTCGCCACCGCTTCGATGCGCGCGCCGACGCCGCTCGCGATTTCGCGAAAGCGGCCCATGGCGGCTATGGCCGAGTCGCTGCCCTCGTCGTCAAGCAGCCCCGTCGTCACCATATTGCGCCCGATCGCGCACAGAGATTTTTCGTTGAACAACGCCACCGGGCTGCGCGACAGCCGGTCGTAGACCACCAGACGCACGGAGTTCGAGCCGATGTCGACCACCGCGAACGGCGCTTCGCCAGAGCCGACGCTCGGCCCCGCCGGTCGGCGGGCCGTATCGGTGGTCGCGCTTGTCATCTGACGCTACTGACCCTTCGAACGGCCGCGCGCCGCCTTGCCCTTGCCTTTGGTCAAGCCGGTACCGCGGCCCGACAGGCTGGGATTGGTCATGAAGTAGTCGTGCGCGCTCAGCGCATCCGGCGCGTCGTAGCCTGCCGCGCGCACGTACTTGCCGTCGCTCTGCAGGTACCAGCTTTGCGCCACGTCGCGCAGATTTTCGTTCATGATCTGGCCCATCACCTGCTCGTGAACCGTAGGGTTCTCGACCGGCACCAGCACCTCGACGCGACGGTCGAGGTTGCGCGGCATCCAATCGGCGGAGGAGATGTACACTTTCGCGTCCGGGTGGGGCAACCCATTGCCGTTGCCGAAACAGACAATGCGCGCGTGTTCCAGGAACCGCCCGACGATGCTCTTGACGCGTATATTTTCTGAAAGGCCCGCAACGCCCGGCCGCAAGCAGCAAATGCCGCGCACGACGAGTTCGATTTTCACGCCCGCCTGGCTTGCACGGTAGAGCTCGTCGATCACCTTGGCGTCGACCAATGCGTTCAGCTTTGCCCAAATCTGCGCCGGCCGCCCCGCCTTTGCGTGGGCGATCTCGTCGCTGATGTGCTGAAGCAGCGTTGCGCGCAGATTGAGCGGCGACACGGTCAGCTTCTCAAGATGCGACGGCTCCGCATACCCCGTGATGAAATTGAACACGCGGCCCGCGTCGCGCCCAAGCGCCGGATCGGCCGTGAACAGCGACAAGTCGGTATAAATCCGCGCCGTTGCCGCGTGATAGTTGCCGGTGCCGAAATGCGTATAGGTGCGCAAGGCGCCCGCTTCGCGCCGCACGACCAAAGACAGCTTGGCGTGCGTCTTCAATTGCATGAAGCCGAACACGACCAGAACGCCCGCGCGCTCCATATCGCGCGCCCAGCGAATGTTGGCCGCCTCGTCGAAGCGCGCCTTCAACTCGACGATCGCCGTAACCGACTTGCCCGCCTCCGCCGCCTCGATCAACGCCTTCACGACCGGAGAGTCGTTCCCCGTACGATAAAGCGTCTGCTTGATCGACAACACGTCCGGGTCCGCCGCCGCCTGGCGCAGGAACTGCACGACGACGTCGAACGTCTCGAACGGATGGTGGACGATGAGATCCTTCGCGCGAATGGCGGCAAAGCAATCGCCGTTGAACTCGCGGATGCGATCGGGAAAGCGCGCCGTATACGGCTTGAACGTCAAGTCCGGCCGTTCGTGAATGATGAGCTGACTGGTATCGGCCAGGCCCAGAATGCCTTCGACGTTCACCGGCTCGCGCCCGATCAACTCCATCTGATCGGTGATGAAGGCGCGCAGCTCGTCCGGCATCGACGCCTCGAATTTGAGACGGATCACGCTGCCGCGCCGGCGCCGCTTCAGAGCGCCTTCAAACGAGCGCACAAGATCTTCGGCTTCTTCGGCGACTTCGATATCGCTGTCGCGCAGCACGCGGAACGATCCGCTGCCCAAGACCTCGTAACCCGGAAACAGGCGATCCATGAACTCGCCGATCACCTTCTCCAGCGTCATGAAGCGCGCCGTCGGCACCGTGCTGCCGTTCGCCGGCGGCTGCGGAAGGCGAATGAAGCGCGGGATCTGACCCGGAATCGGGATCAGCGCGTCCATCGCGCGCCCATCGCTGCGCTTCAAGTGCAAGGCAAGCGCAAGGCCCAAATTCGGAATAAACGGAAACGGATGCGCCGGGTCGATCGCGAGAGGCGTCAACACCGGATAGACATCCGTCATGAACTTGGTGTCGAGCCACTGCCGCTCAGCGTCGGTGAGCTCCTTGGGCTCCACCACCGCAACGCCCGCCTTGCGCAACAAGGCGCTCAGATTGAGCCACGTGCGCTGCTGCTCCGACATCAGCTCCGACGCCGTCGCGTTGATTGCGTCCAACTGCTGCTGCGGCCCAAGCCCGTCGTCCGACAGCGTCGCCACATGCGCGGTGACCATGCCTTTGAGGCCGGCGACGCGCACCATGTAGAACTCGTCGAGGTTGGCGGCCGAGATAGACAGGAAGCGCAGACGTTCAAGCAGCGGATGCCGCTCGTTCTTGGCTTCTTCAAGAACGCGCGTGTTGAAGGCAAGCCACGAGAGCTCGCGATTGATCAACCGGTCTTTCGACGTGGGGTCGATGGTCTTGGCGGCGCGCGACTGGCGCGGCGCCGGCGACGAGGGCGCGGCTGCGGCAGGAGCTGCGGCTTCGCGCTTGGGTGATGTCGTATCCATCGACGCGTGACTTACTTTTTCCCAGTGAAACGCGGGTATTTTCGCGCCCGGACCCTAGACCAAACCCTCTCCGTTGTCAGCCGAACCGCCGCCCCGCTCCGCCTCCAAAAGCCGCAGGGCCTGCGCTCCGATTTCGACGGAAATATTACGTTTTTGTTGCAGGGCCAGCGTGTCGATGAGAACGACGATACGTTCCGCGTCGGCAAACGAGCGCCTTAACCTCGGAACAAGATAGTCGATTAGGGCTTCGGGAAGCTTAAGCTGGCGGTCCCCGAACAGCTTCAAGAGCGCCCGGGCAATCAGGGCCTCGTCGGGCGCCCGCAAGGCGCAGCCTGGCACAGCCGTTAACCGGGAATGAAGATCGGGAACCTGCGTACGCCAGCGCTGCGGCGCCTCGGCCCCCGTCATCAGCAGAAACCCCTCCGACTGATTGACGAAGTTCAAGAGGTGAAAGAGCGCCGCCCCGCCGTCGACGGCATCCGCATCGTCGATGACAAAGGCCTGCCCCGGCGCAAGATCCGCCACCGTCTCGACGCTCAGCGCCTGCACGGACAAGGACGTGGCCTGCGCCCGAACGCGCCAAATCTCCGCCAGATGCGTCTTGCCGCTACCATGCGGCCCCCACACCGCGCACACGCGCCCCGGCCATTCGGGCCACGCCTCGATCAGCGCCAGCGCCTCCTCGTTGGCGCTTCCCGGCACGAAGTCGTCGCGCGCATAGCTCCGCTTGGCGTCGAAAGCGAACGGCAATTGAGCGGACGGTTTGCGCGACATGGAGCGTCAGGCCGACGGCCGCGCCTCGGCGGTGCGCAACGCGCGCAGCCCTTCCAGGAAGTAGGCGACCCACGACGCCGCTGTCGCCGCCGCGACGGCCCATATGAAGCCCACCACCAAGGAGCCCCACTCCAGCGCGAAAGCCAAATTGGCGACGACGACAAGCACCAACGCCACTTGCGCGAACGTCGTCAGCTTGGAAATGAACAGCGGCTGCATCCGCAAGCCTGGACGCTTCATCAACGTGAACGCCGCGACGGTGACCACGATCGCGATGTCGCGCGCCAACACCAGCCCCATCAGCCAGACCGGCAAATGCCCCTCGTAAGTCAAAATACCGAACGTCGTGAGCAGCAGAAGTTTGTCGGCCATCGGATCGAGATACGCGCCGACCAACGACTTGTGCCCGAACGCACGCGCGATATAGCCGTCGACCGCATCGGACGCGCCGGCGGCAATCATCATCCAGAACGCCTGATCGAAGCGTTGGTTGAGCATCGCGATCGCGATGAACGGCACCAAGACGACGCGGATCGCCGTCACGCCGTTGGCAAGCGTCAGCCCGTAGCGTGAGGGCCTAAGCCACCGGGACTCAGCCGGGCGGGGCGGCTGCGGTGGCGGCTGCATTGCGGCTCAGCGTCCAGTTTCCGGTGGCGTCGGCATTGAGGAAGAGGTTGGTCTGCGACAACGCGGTCTGCAACTGATCGACTTTGCCGACATAGTCGAGGCGAACCTTGGCCATGTTCATGTTCACTTCTTCGATCGCCACCAGCTGAATGAGCTTCGTGCTTTCGAGATGGCGGCGAATGCTCACCCATTCGGCCAATCCGTTGAAGGGGATCGTCACGCTCAACGAACTCTGCTGCCCATAGTCGACGGATGTGGAGCGCTTCCAATCTTCCTGCAAGCTGTCCGCGACCGAACCCGACGCCCGCAGCGCCAGCGTCGCGTCGTCTTCCGCACCCTGCGGCGAGAACGAGCTGCTGCGCTGATTGCGCCCCTCGGGCTTGATATGCGTTATCGTCACCTGCAGCGCCGACCCGTTCTTGCCTGCCGAGGCGACAAGCACCGAACTCGCGCCATAGCGCTCCGCGAGAGGCTGCACGATGCCCCAGTCCGCTGAAGACGAAATGGTGGCAAGCGCCCCCATGTCCTGGACGTCACCGACGGGGACAGCCACGGGCACCAAACGCCCGCGACGCGCCTGCTGAGTCCACGCGCGGCCCCACGGCGACTCCGGCGACCAAGCGGTGCCGTTGAGCGGAACGACAAGCACGGGCTTGGCCGTGGACTCGCTGAACTGCGTGCCGGTCCGGCGAAGCGCCGAGCGCACCTGCGCCGGATGGAAAACATATGTGACCGTCGCGAGATAGCGCGTGCTGGAATGCTTCTCGCCTGAAATGTCGAAGCTCTTGACCATCGGCTCAAGCTCCTGGGGCGTCAGCTGAGGCTGACGCGACCATTCGCTGGACGGCGTGATGCGGCGGAACACTTCGGCCCACGCCTTCTGCCGACCCTGCGCCAATGCGGCCTCTTTCGCGGCCGAAGGGCTGACCCCGGTTGCGTCGACCGGAATATTCGACACTGTCCACAAATCGACAGGTTGTGCCGCAGCCGGCGCGACAAAGGCCAACACCAGTACGACGGCCGCTACAGCCGTGTGTGCGAAATCTCGCAATGTCATGACAAACCCATCAAGCACAAGAACTGCGTGGACGGCGAATCTACACGATCACCTTCACTACAAGGAAGAGCCGGATCACGCTCGCGTGAGACGGCCTGATTCTGCGGCAATTGCCATTGAAGCGCCACGATCAGTCCCATAAGTGCAAAGCGACGCAACGCTTGGGGGGCTAGGGGTATGCGCAGCTTTGCACTGTTTTCCGCTTCGATTCTCGTATCGATTGCACTGTCGGCGCCGGCGATCGCAGAAGGCGCACCGGATCTTTCGCCCTTGGCGTGTGCATGGGGAAAGCTCCCAGATGCGGAACAAACCCGCCTGCGCGAGGAATTCAAGGTCGAACTTGGCGACGGCGGTTTCACCCTGCATTTCGGCACCGCGACCCCGTCTGAGACCATGGAGGCGGCTCGCGCCTGCCAGCTGACCCTGGCCGCGCCGCAGCTTGAGCATTTGGGCCTCGCCCTTTCGCGCCATGCAGCCGAGGAAAAGGCGCGCAAAGGCATCGCCGACAAAGGCGAAAAACCGGATTCGATCAGTGTGGCGCTCGAGAAAATGCACGAAGGCAAGCGCGAGATGATCGGCAACAAGTACGGTTGCCCGGGCTCTCACACCAGCGTCAGCGAGTGGGACGAGTCCGTCAAAGGCGCAGTTCGCCGCGCAAACCTGCGCTTCAAGGACGGCCGCGCCTATGCCTGGGTTTCGCTGGGCCTCTATACCGTCATGGCGCAAGAGGGCGCGATCCGCCGCATGTCGGGCAAAGCTGATGCGTGTTGATAAGCCGCGCCGGCCTTTGCCCCCACCCCGACTCAGGCGCTAATCTGGCTCTCTCGATGATTTGGCGGGGAGCGCCGCCTTGAACATTCAACAGAACCTGATCGCAGGCGTACTGACCATTCTGCCGCTCGCGGCTGTTTGGTTCGTCCTCAAATTGATCTTCGATGCGCTGTCGTATTTCGGCAGCCCGTGGGCAACCTGGACGTCGGAACAATTCGGCCCGATGTTGCCGGCGCCACTGGCGGCCGTCCTCGGCAATCCACTGTTCCTCTATGTCATCGGCACGGCCTTCGCGCTCTTCGTGCTCTATCTCGTGGGCGCTCTTGCCGCGCGCGTCATCGGGCAACAATTGCTCCATGGCGTAGAGCAGTTGTTGGAGAAAGTGCCGTTCGTGCACATGATCTATTCGTCGACGAAGAAGGTCATCGCCGCGCTACAGCCCAAGGCAGAGAACGTTCAGCGTGTGGTCCTGATCGACTTCCCAAACGCCGACATGCGCGCCATCGGCTTTGCCATGCGCACGTTCACAGAAACGACGACGGGGCGGGAACTCACGGCGGTATTCGTGCCGACAGCCCCAAACCCCACATCGGGCTATCTTGAGATCGTGCCCTCGGACCGCGTGATCGCCGTCGACATGTCGGCCGACCAAGCCATGGCGATGATCATCTCCGGCGGCGTCGTCGGTCCCGACACAATCACCTACGCACACAAGCCGGACATGAAGCCCACGGAACTCCCGCGCACGGGCACGTGACCGACTCTATTCGCCGGGTTGGCGCCTTCCGATGCTGAGCAGCTTCTCACGCAGCGTCGCGCCGCCCGCGTGCGACTCTTCGCCGGCCATCACGCCTGGGTTCTCACGTTCCCACGTTTCCATCTCTGCCGCGATCGCGCCGGGCGAGCGCGTGAACCGCGCCAGCAGATTGTAGAACGCAGGCACGATAAACAGCGTCAACGCCGTCGATACCAGCACGCCTGAGAACACCACAACGCCGATTGCAAAGCGGCTGTTCGAGCCCGCGCCTTCCCAAACCATCAGCGGCACCGCGCCCATCGCCGTCGCAAGCGACGTCATGAGAATGGGACGGAAACGTGTGATCGACGCTTCGACCAGCGCTTCGCGAATATCCTTCCCGGCGTCGCGCAGCTGATTGGCGAACTCGACGATCAGAATGCCGTTCTTGGCCGCAAGGCCCACCAGCATCACCATGCCGATCTGACTGTAGATGTTCAGCGTCGCCCCAGTCAGGAACAGACCCAGCAAGGCGCCCGCCGCCGCCAAGGGCACCGTGAGAATAATGACCAGCGGATGGATGAAACTCTCGAACTGCGCCGCAAGCACCAAGAACACGACCAAGAGCGCCAAGCCAAACGTGAACGCAAGCGTCGAACTCGACTCCCGATACTCAAGCGACTGGCCCTTGTAGTCGATCTGCGCCGAGGACGGCAGCTCCTCGCGCGCTGCCCGCTCCAGGAAGTCGAGCGCCTGGCCCAACGTCGCGCCGGGCGCCAGGTTCGCCGAAATTGTGATCGCCCGCAGACGATTGAAGCGGTTCAAGCTCAACGCCGTCGCGCCTTCCTTCATCTTCACCAGGTTCGACAGCGGGATCAGCGCGCCCGTCCGCTCCGAGCGCACGAGAATATTCGTCAGATCACTCGGCTGACGGCGGTTCGCTTCCGTGCCTTGGACGTAGATGTTGTATTCCTCGCCGCGCTCGACGAACGTGCCAAGGCGCCGCTGACCCAGCATGGTCTCAAGCGTCCGCCCGATCGTCGCCACCGAAACGCCCAGCTCCGCCGCGCGCGTCTCGTCGATTTGGACGTTCAACTGCGGTTTGGTTTCCTTGTAGTCGGAATCGACGTTCGCGAGTCCCGGATAATCCTCCGCCCGCGCCAGCATCCTGTCGCGCCATTGCACGAGTTCGGCAAAGCTCGAGCCGCCCAGCACGAACTGCACAGGCGTGTTACCGCCGCCGCCGCCGCGGCCGAAGCTCGACCGCGCGATCGCGGTCGCACGGATCGCGGCGAACTTGCGCAGCCGGTCGTTGACATCTTTGATCACTTCGTCCTGCGGCGGCCGCGTCCCCCACGGCCCCAGCACCACGATCGCGCGACCGCTGTTGAAGTCGGACGTCGCGCCGAAGCTCCCGGGAACGCGGATGATGATGCGCGTCGCCGCCTTCTGCTCGACGAGAGGCAACAGAGCCTTCTCGACCTCAAGCATCTGTGCGTGCAATGCGTCGTAACCGGTACCTTCCGGCATCGAAATATTGATGTCGAACTGCCCGCGGTCCTCGATCGGCGCCAATTCGCCCGGCACCAGCCGGAACAGCAGCACCGTCGACGCGATGACCACGCCGAAAAGAATGAACATCCCGATCGGCGCGTCCAGCGTGAAATTCAACATCGCCCGATACGACCGCGCCATCGCATCGGTCGTTGCGTGGATGATCCGCGATAGAACACCCTCGCGCTCCACCGGCCGCAGGAACTTCGAGCACATCATCGGCGACAATGTCAGCGCGATCAGCGCCGACAGCGCCACGGCGGAGCCCATTGCAATGCCCAGCTCCGAGAACAAGCGCCCGATCGTACCTTCCAAGAAGATGATCGGCACGAACACCGCAACCAACACCGCGGTGGTCGTAATAACCGCAAACGCCACCTGCCGTGTCCCGCGGTAAGCGGCGATCAACGGTGGCTCGCCGAGGTCGATCCGCCGCTGCACGTTCTCAAGCACGACGATCGCGTCGTCGACGACAAGGCCGATGGCGAGCACGAGCGCCAGCAACGTCAAAAGGTTGATCGACGCCCCGAACGCCGCCAGCAGCGCGAACGATCCGATCAAACAGACCGGCACGGTAACGGCCGGAATTAAAGCCGCGCGCGCATCGCCCAAGAACAAATAGATGACGATCAGAACGAGCGCGCCGGTGATCCCCAAGGTCACGTAGACCTCGTGTACCGATTCTTCGATGAAGACCGAATTGTCGACGGCGACGACAAGTTTCGTTCCTTCCGGCAACCCCGCCTGGATCTTCTCGACCTCGGCGCGAGCATCACGTGCGACCGACAACTGGTTCGACGTCGACTGCTTGATGACCGCGATGCCGACTTGAGACTGTCCGTTGCCCCGGAAATCGTTGCGCCGGTCCTGCGCTGCGATCTCGACCCGCGCCACCTCACCCAGTCGCACAAGGTGACCGTCGGGCGTCCGCTTGACGACGAGGTTGCGGAAATCGACGTCCGTCGAATACCCGCGCTCGACGCGCACGGTCAGATTGCGCTGTGTCGATTCAAGCCGCCCCGCGGGCAACTCGACGTTCTGGGTCCGCAGCGCGTCTTCGATGTCCGCGGCCGTCAGCCCGCGCGCGGCCATCTCGACCCGGTCGAGATAGATCTGCAGCGACTTCGTCTCGCCGAACGCGCGCACCTGCGCGACGCCGTCCACGGTCGACAAACGATCGACGATATAGCGGTCGGCATAGTCGGTGAGATCCATCCGGTTCATCGTCGTCGACGTCATGTTGATGAACATGATCGGCGAGGAGTCGGCCTCGGCCTTCTGCACCTGCGGCGGCTCGACCTCATCGGGCAAATTGCTGACAATGCGCGAAACCGAGTTGCGCACGTCGTTCGCCGCCGCCTCGATGTCGCGCGACAGGCGGAAAGTGATGGTGACCTGCGAGGAACCGTCGCGGCTGACCGACGAGATCGTGTCGATGCCCTCGATGCCCGCAATCGAATCTTCGACCGGCTGCGTCACCCGCGTCTCGACGACCGAGGCCGACGCCCCCGGATAATCCGTCGACACCGACACGACCGGCGGATCGATGTCCGGCAACTCCCGCAACGGCAAGCTCTGGAAGGACAACACCCCGAACGCGATGATCAGCAAGCTGATGACGGTCGCAAAAACCGGCCGCTTGATCGCGATATCGGAAATCATGTGCGCGGACCCGCGGCCGCCGCGGCGGCGCCGTCGCGCTTGCGCTCGCGCGGCTTGTCTTTGTCGCCCTCGGGACGGGCGAAACGCACCGTCGCGCCGGGCCGCAAGCGAATGGTGCCGTCGACGACGACGTTCTCGCCGAGCTTCAGGCCGCTCAGCACCTCGACGAAGCCCGGCTGGCGTCCGCCGATTTTCACTTCGCGCCGCTCGGCCTTCATGTCCGCGGAGACGACATAAACGTACTGGCGGTCCTCGACCGGCACCAGCGACTGCTCAGCCACCGCCATGGCCGTCCGTTGGTTCTTCAGCAATGACACGGTCATCAACATGCCAGGCAGCAACAAGTCTTGCTTGTTCGGAATCTCGGCGCGCATGGCGACTGACCGCGACACCGGATCGACGCGGCTGTCGATGCCCGCGACAATGCCCTCGAACGTGCGCCCCGGATAAGCCGCGACCTGCGCGCGCACCGACATGCCAACCGACAGCGCGCCCAAGAACGACTCCGGCACCGTAAAATCGATCTTGATCATCGACACGTCGTCGAGTGTCGTGATCACGTCGCCTGGCTTGACCAGAGTGCCCACGCTCACGCGTCGCAAGCCCAGCACGCCCGCGAACGGCGCGCGGATCAACCGGTCGGCGACGCGCGATTCAAGCGCGCGCACCCGCGCCGCCGCGCTGTCGCGAGCCGAAAGCGCCGCCTCAAGCTGCGCCTTCGTCGCGAAGCCCTTATTGGACAATTCCAGAATACGCCCGTAGGCCTTCGTCGCCTCGTCGAGCTCCGCGCGCGCCGCCGCCAGATCGGCCGACTGCTCCCGGCTCGTCATCTCGACCACGACGAAACCCGCCGGGACCTTCTGGCCGTCCGTGAAGTTCACTGCGCTGACGGTGTCGGCCGTCTTTGCGGTCAGGTCGATGCTCTCCTTCGCCTTTGCCGTGCCGACAGCTTCGATCACGTCGACGAATTCGCGCATCGCAACGGGCGCGACAGTAACAAGCACAGGCTGCCGCCCCGCGCCGCCCCGCTCGTCACCGATCTCGCCGCCGGCAAAATACCAAAGATACGCGACGCCGCCCGCGAGCACGGCCAGCACCGTCAAAAACAGAAAAGTACCAAGCGTTCTCATCGACCCAGAACTTGTTCGCAATCGCCGAACGTCAACCGCGTGACACGTCGCAGATTGCTCCCCCGCCAACAGTATACGGGGCGGGCGTGAAGCAATCGTGCCACACTCAGGTCAAGCGTTAACGGGCAATCAATCAATGAACGCACGCGCGACGCTGGTAGCAATTCCTTTATTGTCGCAATTTGTCGCCGAAAACCGGGCTTTGCCCGCCCTTTCGAGAGTCTGACATCTTTGTGAATGCAGCACAGGAGGCGTCAACTGCAACCGCTCATCCGCATCGTTGCCCTCGCCATCACCGTGGCGCTCATGGCGCAAGCCGCGCTCGCCGCTCCGACTGTCCTGCGTCGAGGCAACCCCGCGGAACCCGACTCCCTCGACCCTCAAAGGTCGTCGCTCGATTACACACTCGCCCTCACGGGCGACATGTTCCTGTCCTTGGTCCAGGGCGATGCCCGCTTTCAAGCCACCCCCGGCGCAGCCGAAAGTTGGATCGTCTCGAAGGACGGACTCGTCTACACGTTCAAACTGCGTCCTGGCCTGAAGTGGTCGGACGGCGCGCCGCTCACCGCCGACGACGCCATCTTCGGCCTTCGCCGCTTGGTGACGCCAACGACGCTCGCGCCATCCGCCTTCCTCGCCTTCAACATCAAGAACGCAGCCGCCATTCACGCCGGCAAGATGAAGCCCGCGGAACTCGGCGTGCGCGCTCTTAACCCGACCACCGTCGAGATCACGCTCATCGCGCCCAATCCCAACTTCCTGAACCTCTTGGCCGAAGCACAATTCGCGCCCCTGCCCCGGCACGCGATCGACAAGCAGAAAGATGCCTGGACAAGGCCTGGCGCCATGGTCTCAAGCGGCGCGTACAAGCTGGACCAATGGCGTTCGGGCGATCACGTCAAACTCGTCAAGAACCCGATGTTCTTCGACGCGAGCAACGTCCGGATCGACGAAGTCTTCTACTACCCCACCGAAGACGATGCGGCCGCGCTCCGCCGCTTCCGCGCGGGCGAACTCGACCTCAACGCCCGCTTCTCATCGACCGAACTCGTGTGGCTGAAGAAGAACCGGCCCGACGCAATCCGCATCGGCGTCGCCGCCTGGGGCACGCGCATGGTCATCAACATGAACCTGCCCAAATTCGCCGACGTCCGCGTCCGCCGCGCGCTGGCCCTTGCCGTCGACCGCGAAGCCATCGTCGAAAGAATTCTGCGCACCGGCGAAACGCCCGCCTACGGCATCATGCCGCCCGTAGCCCCCGGCTACAAAGGCGCCGAACTCGACTTCAAACAAAAGGCGATGCCCGAACGGATCGCCGAAGCCAGAGCGCTGCTTAAGGCCGCCGGCTACACCGACCAAAAGGCGTTGTCGTTCACCCTAAGCCAACGCGCCGGCCCCGCGAACCGCCGCGTCGCCGTCGCGGTGCAAGACATGCTGCGCGCGGTCGGCGTCAAAACGGAAATCGCCTTCGCCGACGTCAGCCTGTATTACGGCGATCTGCGCAAAGGAAACTACGAGATCGCCATCACGGGCGCCGCCTGGCCGCCCGACCCCGAGAATTTCCTGCACGACCTCTCCTCGAACAGCCCGCAGAACTACAGCCAATACAAAAGCAAAGCCTACGACGAAGCCCTCGCCGCCGCCGGCCTCATCCCCGACCGTGCGCCACGCTACGCCGCCTACGCAAAAACCGAAGCCATCGGGCTGAAAGACGTCGCGCTGATCCCGCTCTACTTCAACTCGAACACCGCCATCGTCGCCCCCTATGTCAAAGGCTACGTCGAAAACGGCCGCGACCTGCATCCGTCGCGCCTGTTGCGGATAGAAAAATAGCTACTCGAAGCGAAGCGCCTCGATCGGATCAAGCCGCGCCGCCCGCAGCGCGGGGAAGAACCCGAACGTCACGCCGATCGCCGCGGGCACCCCCAAGGCGAGCGCCACGATCTCACCACCCACCGAGAACGGCACACCGATCGCGCCCGTGATGGCATAGGCGGCGCCGATCCCGATCAAGGCCCCCGCAACGCCGCCGACGGCAGACAGCGCCACCGCCTCGACCAAAAACTGCAACGCCACGTCACGCGCCTGCGCGCCGATGGCCAAGCGTATGCCGATTTCGCGCGTCCGCTCCGTCACCGCGACGAGCATCACGTTCATGATCCCGATCCCGCCGACGATAAGGCTGATCGCAGCGACGCCGGAGATCCCCATCGACATGAGTCCCATCGTCGAACTCACCATCTGCACGATCTCGCGCGCGTCGCTGACGCGGAAGTTATCGCGGTCGCCTTCGCGCAAGCCGCGCCGCTCGCGCATCAAAGTGGTGATCTTCTCTTTCAGCCGATCGATGTCGTGCCCGTTCGCCGCGCTCGCCCAGATCGTATTGACCCACTCGCCGCCGGCGAGCCGCCGGTGAAACGTCGCGATCGGCATCAATATCCCGTCGTTGACGTCGTTGGTCAGCGCCGAACCGTCCTTCTGCCTCAAGACGCCGATCACCTCGCACGCGAACGACCCCGACCGCACCATCGCGCCGACCGGGTTCTGCATCCCGAACAACTGCCGCCGCACCGTCTCGCCCAAGATGCAAACGGAAGCGCCGCGCCGTATCTCGCCCTCGGTGAACCCACGCCCCGACCCGATCTCCCACCGTCGAATGCCGAAATAGGGATTGGTCGTCGCATAGACGCCGGTCTCGTAATTCCGATCGCCCGCCGTGAACAACAGATACGACTGCGACAGCGGCGCGACCCCATCAAGCCCCGTCACCTCGCGCTTGATCGCTTCGACGTCGCTCATCCGGAACGGCCGCGAGCGCGACACCGGTCCCGTGCGACTGGCCCGCGCCTCGACTTGAATCGCGTTCTTGCCGCGCGAGGCAATGTCGTCCAGCACCTGATTGGACACACCTTGCGTAATCGTCACGACGATGACGACAGCCGCAACCCCGATGATGATGCCAAGCGTGGTCAACCCCGTGCGCAGCAAATTAGCCCGCAACTCCCGAAGCGCCATCCGTACACAAGCCCAGAACATGGGCACGGACGCTATCACACCTCGCAGCGCCGCTCTGTGACCCGCCGCACCCCGGCCCGATTCACCAAAATTTGCGCTTACGCCCGCCTTGCGCTACTGCAATCGCCCACAAAAATGCCGGATTAGCTCAGGGGTAGAGCAACCGCCTTGTAAGCGGTAGGTCGTCAGTTCAAATCTGACATCCGGCACCACTTCATCGAACGTTCCGGAAGTGGCGGAAGAGCGCGGTCTCTAAGGCGATCCAAACACATCGAAGCAGGACCGCAGAGAGGCGTCGAAATAGGGTGTGTTTGCACCGTGTTTGCATGTTGCAGCGCATCGAGAATTCGGAGCAGTACGAATCTCTCTCTGTCCGCCAGTCAACCTTGTTCTGTATGCGAAATTAGGCGCTCTCGCGCTTCGACCCCCGGCTCGACCACCGCCATAACTCTTGTTGGATGGGTGTACGTTCCAGCACGGGTTACCGAGGAGGCGTCCTCGCAAGGCGAAAACCAATGATGCCCAGGTCGTCGATATCGACGCCCACGAGATCGACAATCGTTGCAACCCCCTGACGGCTCGCAGATCGAAGATACTCGGGCTCTATGTTGAAAGAACCACCTCGGACCACTGCCCGAACTGGAGAACCTTCGCATTCGGTGATCCAAGCGTTCCCGTTGGTTGGAGCG
>JAEUMM010000142.1 GCA_016792645.1 Alphaproteobacteria bacterium
GCGCTCGCCACCCAATTCCGCGTCGACCGCGTGCTCACCGTCAAGAAAATCCCCCTCGACCGCCGCCACCAATCGAAGGTTGATTACGCATCTCTGAAGGCGCTGCTTCAGCGTTAACGTGCACGTAAGGTGTGGCCGCGCCTCCGTTTGCGCTTTCTTTTGTTGTCGCCCCCTACATTCGTCCGCCCACCTCCTTTGACCCCGCGCGAGTGCGGGTGTTAGCTCGAACCCGTGGGAGGACACTGGGGCTGACGTCCGCCGTGCAACAAAAGGCTGCCGAGACCCCGACGCCGGAAGCGCCGAGCAAGCGAAAAGCGCGCTCTGAGCCGCCGCGCGCGCTCGCACGCCCGGGCTCCATCGAAGAAATCGAACAAGGCCCGTCGGGCAAAGCGATCGCCGCCATTTTCGATTACGACGGCACGATGATCGCGGGCTACTCCGCCCTCGACGTCGCGCAAGCGCGCCTGATGCGCGGCCAAATCAACGCGCAGGAATTTATGGGCCTGGCCTCGCTCGCCGCCCGCGGTGCGTTGGGGCTCGCGGGTTTCAAAGAACTGATCGCGTTCACCGCAGCCAACTGGAAAGGCCGCAACGAACACGACCTGATGAAGGAAGGCGAGCGCCTTTTCAAATCGCGCATCGCCGACCGCGTCTATCCCGAGATGAAGCGCCGCCTCGAAGCACATCGCGCCAAAGGCCACACGCTCATCCTGGCATCATCGGCGACGCCGTTCCAAGTCGAACCCGCCGCGCGCTTCCTCGGCATCGACAACGTGCTCTGCACGCGCTTCCAAGTTTTCGACGGCGTGATGACCGGCAAGCCCGAAGGCGCGCCGCTCTGGGGCGAAGGTAAAGCGAACGCCGTGAAAGCGTTCGCGCGGCAACACCGCATCGATCTCAAGCGCTCGTACTTCTACGCCGACGGCAAAGAAGAAGTGCCGCTGATGTCCGCCGTCGGCAACCCGCGCCCCACAAATCCGCAGCCCGAACTGGAAACCGCCGCCCGCGTGAACAAGTGGCCGGTGCAACGCTTCACCAGCCGCGGCCGCCCCAGCCTCGAAACGATCGGCCGCAGCCTGGCCGCCATCGCCGCGATCGGACCAATCGCCAGCTTGGCGACGGCAGCCGGCATATTGAACAATGACGTCCGCACGGCGATGAACATCTTAGGTCCCAACTGGGCCGACGTGCTCCACGCCTTCGCCGGCGTAAAACTGAATGTCACCGGCGAAGAAAACCTGTGGGCGCATCGCCCCGCGGTCTTCATTTTCAACCACAAGAACAATTTCGACGCGCTGATCGTCTCGAAGCTCCTGCGCGTCGACTACACCGGCGTTGCCAAAAAAGAACTCGAGATGCACCCCATCATGGGCCCCGTCGGCCGCCTGATGAAGGTCGCCTTCATCGACCGCTCCGACACGAAGAAGGCGGTCGAGTCGATGAAGTCGATCATCGGTCTCGCCCGCGAAGGCATCTCCATCGTCATCGCCCCCGAAGGCACCCGCGCCCAAGGCCGCGACCTGCTGCCCTTCAAGAAGGGCGCCTTCCGCATGGCGATGGCGGCCGGCATCCCGATTGTCCCCATCATCCTCCGCAACGCCGAAGACATCGGCGCCCGCGACGCCTTCTTCATGCGCCCCGGCACAGTAGACGTCACGGTTCTCCCCGCGATCTCCACACACGACTGGACCCGCGAAGACCTGGAAGACCGCATCGAAGTCGTCCGCGACCTCTACACCGCGACGCTAAACGACTGGCCCAACGGCGGCCTAAAGCTGCTCGGGATCAAAAAGCGCAGGCGCTAACCCGAATAAACTGTCATCCCGGAAGTTAGCGAAGCCCGATCGCGTGAGCGATCGTGGCGCAGCTTACTGTCCGGGACCCAGGGCCAACGAGCCGGCGTATGAGCACCGACCCTGGGTCCCGGACAGTAAGGCTCGCACCCAACTGCTTCGCAGTTGGGCTCGCCTAACTTCCGGGATGACAATTCATTGGCGTCAGCGCGGCGCTTCGCGAATGCGCTCTTGCGCTAGCGCTTCGACCGTATCGATACGCCGCATAATGTCAGCGAGCGAACCGGCAAAAGCCTTGCGCCGCCCGGCAACATTGTCGGTCGCTTCCAGCAGCTTCTGATGCCGCACCAACTGCAGCCCCGTCTGGAACAGATGCTTCGATACCGACTCGGCGCTCTGGATCTTATGCTGCAGCATGTACTGCCGCCCAACCGCGCCGCAATCGTTCAGC
>JAEUMM010000176.1 GCA_016792645.1 Alphaproteobacteria bacterium
AATGTGCCGCCGTATGATGGCCCAGTTGGAAACGCCCGCCGCCTCCGCCGCTTCGATGAACTCCTTGCGGCGGATCGACAAGGTTTGCCCTCGAACGATCCGCGCCATGGTCAGCCACTCGACCGCGCCGATGGCGATGAACATCAGAATGAAATTTCGCCCGAAAACGACGACCAGAATGATGACGAAGAAGATGAAGGGCAGGGCGTACATCACGTCGACGAAGCGCATCATGACGTTGTCGATCCGCCCGCCTAGGAAACCTGCCGTCGCGCCGTAAAGCACGCCGATGAACAACGCCACCATCGTCGCGACCAACCCGATCGACAGCGACACGCGCCCGCCCAGCATCACGCGGATGAACAGATCGCGCCCGTTGGCGTCCGTGCCGAACAAGTGGCCCTGGCCGACGGCCGTCGGACACATCTCTTCCTGGCTGCCGAACAAGGCGGACATGCCCAAATAATCCGGCGGCGGGCAGGAAATGCGATCGATATAGACGGCGTCGTATTGGTGCGGCCAGACGTTCGGCATCACGACGGACATGATGGCGATCGCCGCCAAGACGATCATCGACGCGACCGCCGCTTTGTTGGCGAAGAGGCGCCGCCTGGCGTCCTGCCACAATGAGCGGCCTTTGATCTCGCGTTGCGTGGGCAAGGTAACGCTGGCCATCAGTCGTACCTCACCTTCGGGTCAAGCAAGCCGTAGAGCACGTCGGCGACCAGGTTCAGCATGATGACAAGCGACGCGTAAAGAATGACGACACCCATCACCAGCGTGTAATCGCGCTGCAGCGCGCCGTTGATGAAGTACTTGCCGATGCCCGGCAGCTGAAAAATCTGCTCGATGACCAGCGACCCGGTCACGATGCCCGCCGTCGCCGGCCCCAGATAACTCACCAGCGGCAGCAACGCCGCGCGCATCGCATGGCGGCTGATGACGAGACGTTCGGGCAAACCCTTCGCCCGCGCCGTGCGCACATAGTTCGAGCGCAACACCTCGATCATGCCGCCGCGCGTCAACCGCGAGATCACGGCAATCTGCGGCAACGACAAGCCGACGATCGGCAGGATCATGTTGCGCAACTGCCCGTCGCCCCAGCCGCCCACGGGCAGCCAGCCCAAATAGACGCCCAAGATCAACGTCAGGATCGGCGCCATCACAAAGCTGGGCACCGTGATGCCGATCATGGCGATGGTCATGACCGAATAGTCGGCAAGGCTGTTCTGGCGCAGCGCCGAGAACGTGCCCAGGAACATGCCGATAAAGGTCGCAAGCACGATCGCCGAGACGCCGAGGATCGCGCTGACCGGCGCGCCGTCCGCGATCAATTCCGCGACCGTGAAGTCCTTGTATTTGTAGGAGGGCCCGAAATCGCCCACCATCAACTTGCCCAAATACCCGCCCAAACAGCGGGTTTCCCGATCGCTGTCGACCGCCAAGTATTTGCCGTCGACGTATTTCAAACCCTTCGCCGCCAACGTCGCGTCGTCCGGCTTGCCCGCCAGGCGCCATCCGCAAACCGTGGTGTCGACATCGAAGAACTGCTGCAGAACGGGCTTATCGAGATCGTAGGCCGCGAGAATATTCTTCTCAATCTCGGGCGGCAGGCGGCGCTCCTGATCGAACGGCCCGCCCGGCGCGAGCCTCATCATGAAGAACGCCATAGCGATGATGATGAGAAGTGTGGGGACCGCGCCAATCAGCCGGCCGACGATGAAGCGCAACATACTGCCGCCGAATCCCCTCACGATGGACGCGCGTGAGCGTACCAAGGAATGCAAGCGCGCGCGCCACTAGCCCCCCGGACGCACACACCAATTGGACCGCGCTAGCTTGACGGGCCTAGGATCAAAGTCAATGTGTCTATTCCGACAGTAACTCTGATTTGATGAATAAGATCAACGCTTTGGCCGCCTCGTAGCGGGGCCCTTCGCGGCCAGCGCCCGAACCTTTGATCCGCCACCGGCCGAAGAAACGGCCTCAAAGTGGCTAAACGCTTTGCCGGCCTCCTCCACAGCGGAGAGAGGAACAAAGTCCGCAACCGTCGCAAGTTTGTTCCACATCGCGCGAATGGCGGGGTGTTGGTGCGCCTCGTCGGCAGCCTTCGCCGAAGTCCATTCGAAGATCTGAAGCAGCGTCCCGTCGGACCGCGCCCGCAAGACAAGTGACGGACGCGCGGTGATCAGATGTGCGTCATGCAGGGCCCGGCGGTGTTCGCGGATCAATTTGCGCAGCGCTTGGTCTTTGCCCGGCTTGGGCCGATAGGCGGCGATGACCGTTTCGCTTCTGTCGCGCATACGCGTCGGTAGTCCTTTCGCGAAACCCTGTCTTGCCAATTTGTTGCCGATACCTTGTCACCGCTGTCATCGCCCTTCTAGAAGCCGCCTGTTGCAGCTTTCGGAGACGCGAACGCCAAAGTTGCGTTAACGCGACGACGTTCGCGTGAAAGCGCGCGTCTTCAAGGGACAGGGTGATCCAAACCCGAAAGGCTTACCCCTGGTGCATCGAACAAGACGCGACGGCGTCACGCGCGGTCGCCGCGAACCCGGTGGTGATACGCGTAGGCCGTGCGAAAGCCGAGCGCTGCATACAAGGGCAACGCGGGCGCGTTCGACTGCTCAACCTGAAGCCACGCCCGCGTCGCGCCTTTGACATGCGAGTACGCCAGCAGACCCTGGCTGATCTGACGGGCAAGCCCACGCCGGCGTGCGAACTTGGCGACATAGATGCCCAGCAAACCCGCCCATCCGCGCTCAACGGCAACGACCCCGACCGCCGCGGGCCGGCCGCCGTCCACGACCAAGGCCCATCCCGCCTCGATCCCAACCGCCCGATGCTGCGCTGCGAAGACCTCGGCGGCGGCGCCGGTTAGGCCGCGAATACCGGCCGCAGCACCGATCCAGGCATCGTTCGGCGTCGGGAAAATCTGCAAACCCGAAGGCACCGGCCCGGCGGCCACATCCGCCACTTGGACGAATGTCGGCGCCTCGATCACGTAGCCACGCTCGCTCAGCATCGCGTCCAGCCCGGCATCGGCAAGCGGCGTCAGCCGAAAGACCGCGTCGCGGCCCCATCGCGCATAAATCGCCTCGGCGGTCGCGATCTTTTCCGTCAGCGCGATCCCCCCGGGCGTCATCGGGTTCACCGAGTTCACGCGCCGCGAATCCCCGCCCGTCGACCTCAGCACCCACCCGTCATAGTGCATCGTCCGCAACGCCGGCCATGCGTTGAAGTTCATCTCTTCCAGCCGAACGATCTCATCACGCGTCATGACCGCAAGAATACAGAGCGCTGGCTTCCCGTCACAACGATTGTGTATGCGTTGATCTTGAACGCGAAGGACCGCACATGACCGGCGCACTCGACGGCGTGAAGATCATCGATATGTCCGCCGTCATCGCAGGCCCGATGGCGACCCAGATCTTGGGCGACCAAGGCGCCGAGGTCATCAAGATCGAAAACCCAGGCATGGGCGACATGGCGCGCTGGCTGGGTCCGCAGTCGAACGGTCTCGGCGCGATGTTCGCGGCCGTCAACCGCAACAAGCGCTCCATCGCTCTCAACTTAAAGAACGCGGACGGCAAGGCGATCCTCCTCGCGCTGATCAAGACCGCAGACGTCCTCGTCGAAAACTACCGCCCCGGCACGATGGAAAGACTGGGCCTCACCTACGATGCCCTCAAGGCGATCAACCCCGGCCTCATCTACGTTGCGATGAGCGGCTTCGGCCAAGACGGCCCCTACGCCAAGCGCCGCGTCTACGACCCCGTCGTGCAGGCCGTGTCGGGCTTTGCGGACTCGCAAGCCGACCCGCAAACAGGCGAACCGCACCTCATCCAATCCATCGTCTGCGACAAGGTCGCCGCGCTCACGGTGGCGCAGGCAATCACGGCGGCCCTCTTCGCGCGCACCAAAACAGGCATCGGCCAGTTCATCGAGTTCAACTTGCTGGCCGCGGCGCTGGCCTTCGTCTGGCCCGACATCATGTACAACGAAACCTTCCTCGACGAGGGCGTCGTGCAGATGCCGGAGTTCTCGCGCTTCTACGACATCATGAGAACGCAGGACGGCTTCGTCACCGTCATCGTCATCAGCGACGACGAATTCGCCGACTTCGCGCGCGCCGCCGGCAAGCCCGATCTCGCGAAAGACCCGCGCTTCGCCAACGTCTTCCTGCGCCTGCAAAACGCTGAGGCGCTGAAATCCGAAATGAAAACGCTGATGGCGCAATTCCCGACCGCCGACATCGTCAAGCGCCTCGAAGCCGAAGACGTCCCCCACGCCCGCGTCCTCAAACGCGACGACGTCCCGGGCGACCCGCAAGTGAAACACTTGGGCCTGATCGTCGAATCCACGCACCCGAAAGCCGGCCGCATGCGCGACGTCCGCCCGGCCGTCGTGTTCGCTGACACCCCGTCCACCATCCGCCGCCCCGCGCCCATGCTGGGCCAACACACCGACGAAGTTCTGCGCGAGTTGGGCAAGAGCGCCGCGGATCTCGCAGCGTTACGCGCGTCCGGCGCCGTTGCCTGA
>JAEUMM010000177.1 GCA_016792645.1 Alphaproteobacteria bacterium
CGCAGCCGTCCCGCCGACCCCGCGCTGCTGCGGCGCGCTCGGCCGCACGAGCAGCAGGTTCGTACCCATCGATCCGATTTGTTGGACAACTGCCTGCTTCGCACCTTCGCCGATCGCAAGCATCGCGACCACCGACCCCACGCCGATGACGATGCCGAGCAGCGTCAACACTGTACGGAAGAAGTTCGCACGCAATGCCCGCAACGCCATCCCGACCGCTTCGCCCGCATCGGACCACCCCGCGCCGTCTTCGCGCGCCACTTCGGCAAGCCGCGCCTGCGCCTTCTCGATCTCGGCGTGAGTGTCCGGCCCACTGTCGGCGAGAACCATCCCGTCCTTGATCTCAATGATGCGCCGCGCATGCTGCGCCACTTCACGGTCGTGCGTGATCAGAAGAACCGTATGCCCCTGCGCCGACAATTCGCTCAGCAGTGCCATCACCTCCGCGCCGCTTTTGCTGTCGAGCGCGCCGGTCGGCTCGTCCGCAAGGATGATCTGCCCGCCGTTCATCAACGCCCGCGCGATCGATACGCGCTGCTGCTGCCCGCCCGAAAGCTGGTTAGGCCGGTGATGCAAGCGGTCCGCCAAACCCAAGCGCGTCAGCAACTCGTCCGCGCGCGCGCGCCGCTGTTCCGCCGACAGGCCCGCATAGACCGCGGGCACTTCGACGTTCTCGGTCGCGCTCGACGTCGAGATCAGATTGTAGCTCTGGAAGATGAAGCCGAACGCGTCCCGCCGAAGCCGCGCCAGTTCGTCCGTCTCGAGCCCCGAGACATCCTCGCCGTTGAAGCGATAGGTTCCAGACGTGGCCCGGTCGAGACAGCCGATGATGTTCATCAGCGTCGACTTTCCCGAACCCGACGCGCCCATGATGGCCACGAACTCGCCCGGAAAGATCGTCAAAGAAATCCCGTGCAGCACTTCGACCGCGACGTCGCCCGTGTTGAACGTCTTACGCAGATCGGAGACTTCGATGAGGGGCGCCGCTTCGACCGCCTGAAACGAGCCCAGCGCGGGCTTGTTCATGGGAAGCCTCTGAACCCGCCGCCGCCCTGACCGCCCCGCCGCCCAGCCGCACCGCCTGTGCGGTCACGCTGCGACGTAGACGACATCTCGGTCTTGGTGCCCGCAATGACGCGATCGCCGACATTCAAGCCCGAGAGCACCTGCGCGGAGACGCGGTTGGTGACGCCGACCTGCACTTCGCGCTCTTCCTGACGCCCGCTCTCTGTCACGACGGTCGCCTTGTAGAGCTTCTGCCGCGGCTTGTAGCGCTTCAACGCCGCAATCGGCACGCTGATCGCATCCTTCGCGCCGGAGATGACGAAGAACACCTGCGCCGTCATCTGCGTCATCAGATCGCCGTCCTTGTTGTCGACGTCGAACAGCGCGGTATAGAGCACCACGTTGTTGACGCTCTCAGGCGTCGGCAAAATCTGGCGCAGCTTGCCCTCCCACCGTTTGTTCGGCGAGCCAAGGATGGTGAAGTACGCTGCCATCCCGGTCTTCAGCTTCGGCACGTCGGCTTCCGACACCTGCGTCCAAACCGTCATCGTCGACAGATCGGCGACGCGCAGGATCACCGGCGCCGACTGATTGGCGTTCAACGTCTGCCCCTGCTTCGCCGTCACCGACACGACGGTGCCCGCCATCGGCGCGTAAATCTTGGTGTAGCCCAGCGTGACTTGATCGCCCTTCAAGGTCGACGTTGTCTGTTCGATCTGCGCCTTGACGGAGTTCACGCCCGCGATCGCCGACTGCATGCTCGACAACGAACTTTGATACGCGTCCTCGCTGGTGGCGTTCGCCGCCTTCAGCATTTTCTGCCGCGAATATTGCCCGCGCGCGAGATCAAGCTGCGCCTGCCGGTCCGCTTGCTGCGCCCGCAGATTCTTGAGTTGCGCCTGATCGGCGGCAACCTTCGCGGCCTGCAGCTGCGGATCAATCTCGGCGAGCAGGTCGCCCTTCTTCACCGTCGCCCCGACATCGACATGCAACGTGTCGAGCTGCCCCGACACCTGCGCACCCACATCGACGTAATCGCGCGGCTGCAAATTGCCGAGCGCGGTGACGGAGTCTTCGACGTCCGCCTTCTCGACCGTGACGATCAACGCCTCGCTCGCCGAACCCGATCCACCCCAAAACCAATAGCCAAGCCCTGCCAGCAGCACGACCAAGACGGCCGCCGCGATCAACCGCGTACGCTGTGTCTTCGGCGCGAGCCCCTTCACGCGTTTGCCGATCGGGCTGTCGGCGACCTTGGAATAGGCCGCGCGCGCCTTGGCCACCGGCCCTTCGGCCTGCTTTAGCTCTCCCGGCTTTGCTTCAACGTCCATTGGATCGACCTATCGAGGGCATGACGAGCGCGCATCTAAGAACGCGCTCATCGTCAATTGCGCCTCACAGGATCGAGTTCAACAGAAAAGCACTTAAAGCGCTAATACGAGTGCCCGAAAAACGGCTGTTTTCTGCCGACATATCTTGCGACAAAGATCAAATCCTTGCCGAGCCAAACTGTCGATCCGTTAAGTTTCTTAAGCCGCGACCGCCGTCACATCGCCGGCAAGAACACCTGCCGCGCCGTCGCCGCCTCATCCAGCAACTTCAAGATGCGCCTCTCAAGGCCGCCCGCGCCGGCCCGTTCCGCATAAATGTGCAGCTCGATCAGCAACGCCTTGAGCGCCGCGTTCGAACGATCGAGCGTCGCAACATTGATGTCCGCATCAACCTCGCCGCCCGCCGCTTTCAGCCGCACACCAAGCTCGCCGGCCACATCGGACGCGGCGTCTGCAAATAGCCCACGCATCGCCGCGTTCTCCTTCGCGCGAATGTCGGCCGCGCGATTGAATTCCTGGGACACCATGAGCAGCAAAACACCCGTCAGCGTCGCCGACCCTTGCCCATACCCGGCAGGCAGCGCCGGCCCCATCTCCAACGCGACTTTCGCAAAAGCATGATTCAAAACGAGATCCGGCGAAGGCTTCATGACGCGATCTCCTTCGCTTGGATCAGCATGTCCGCCAGCCGCTTGTTATGAAACGGCAAACAATAAAGGCCGGAAAACGCCATCACCGGATCCGTATTCGTCCCCGCCTGAAACTCCTTCGCCGACGAAATCCAGATGGCAAGGCCTTTGAATGACGCGAACATCGACCACCAGCGCAATGCAGCGGGATCGACCTTCAACCCACTCGCGCGCTCCCAAACCGCAATCGCGTCTTCGCGTTTCAACATGCCACCCGGATGCTCGCGGTCGGCGGACCACAACGGATCGAGCGCCCAGCCGAGATCCTCGAGCGGATCGCCCAAATGCGCCATCTCCCAATCGAGCACCGCCCGGATCGAACCCGACGTGTCGAACAGAAAATTCCCGGTGCGATAATCGCCGTGTACAATCGAAACGCGCTGCGCGGGCGGCGGCGGATTGCTACGCATCCAACGGATTGCGGCGCGCGCAATCGGCTGCGGCTCAAGCTCGTCCTCGTCGATCACCTTTTCCCACTTGTCGAGCTCTGCCTCCCATGCCGCATCGGCCGCGGGCATCGGCGAGTGCCGCGCCAAATCCGAAGACGCCGCATCGCGCCTCGCGATCTGACCGAGGATCGTAAAGAACTGCTCGCCGATCTTGCGCCGATGCGCGCCATAGGGATCGGCGGCCAAAATCGAACCCGCCGTACAGCCTTCGACCTCTTCCATCACAAAGAAGGGCCGCTCCAGCCAATCAAGCTCGCGCTCGAGGAACAAGGCCCCCGGCACCGGCACGGCTGATCCCATGAATGACCGATAAGCCGCGAACTCCACTTCTCGTTCCGTCTCGATCAACGTCGACACCGGATCACGCCGGAAGATCAACCCACGCTGCCCGCCACGCTCGGCGTCAATCCGCACACGAAACGTCTCGCGGCTCGCCCCACCATGGATGCGCGATAAAGAGATGATCGAGACACGCCCCGCCTCCGGCATTCGGTGCGCCAAATACCGTACGATCCGTGCTTCCAGATCGGCGCTCATCTCATTTCGCTCCGTCGAGCATCGACACAAACCCGCTCGGCTTATGCGCACCGATGATCAACTGCTCCAACACGCCCCAACCCTTGCGCTCCAGTCCGTCGGGCCCCGTCAACACCGCACGCGAAAACGCCTGCACATGCAGATGCAGCATATCGCTCTCCGGCGCCTTCGCCGTTTCGATCGTATCGTAGCCGACGGCGAGTTCGCCGCGATACCGCCCATGCCCCCATTCCGGATGCAGATAGCCGAGCCCGCTCATGTAGAAATTCCACTGCGGCGTCAGCTCGATCTTGTGCGCGCCGCCGTGCTCATCGCTCATGCGGATCGTCGCCGCCTTCGCATGCCGCGTGCCGCTCTTGAACACAATGTCGGACGCGCACGAACCCATATGGTTCTCGCCGTTCTCCCCCGTCAGCGCCATGACCGCATGCGTATTCCAAGGCCGCCCCTCGGCGTCCGAGTTGTCGTGATAGAGCGTGATGCGGTCTTCGAAATTCAGAGGCGCCCAAAGCCAATAGAATTGCGCGGGCGGCGGCGGCGCCACCGGCTGCGAATCTTGCGCGCCGACAGGCCTAATCCCCCAAGAGCGATCGCGAGTCCCCAAGACACGCTCGTCGATCGCGATGCGCTTGCCCTTCACCTCGATCCAACCGGTATAGCTGCCGTTCTGCGTCAGCCGCGTGTAGTCCATGATCGTGCGCGGCCCGATGCGGCGAGTGAACCGCGGCTCCTCGATCGCCGGTGCCCGCGAGCGGAACGTCACATCCGCGGCGATCCCATGCTCGTTCTTGTCCACGCGCACGCGCAACGACCGCAACGGCTCGACCACCTCGACATGCAGTGGCCCGACGCGCGTATCCATCCGTTCCATGCCCAGCACGCGCGAGGCGCGCAGATTGTGCTGCACCCCATCGACAACAACGCAGAACGCGCCGTCCATCACGTTCAGCGCCGGATAAACCCCAAGCGCCGCTGCAAAGAACACTGAGCCGTCGGGCGTATACCCGTTGAAGAAATACCGGTCGTAGAAATTCCGGTCCGTCCCCGCATAGGCGATCGGTTCGGCCGTCTGATGGATGGGATAATCATCGGCTTTGGTGAGCATGGGGGCCCTGTGACTGCAGTGTGTGGAATGGCGGAGGCCCGACAATGACGCGACGCCTCGCCGCGCGCAATCGCGTTCGACATGCTTGTACAAGCACGAACAAATCCGCTTGTGATTTGCTAACCGGCGCGATTGTGCGGCGCATCATGCCATGCAATCACTTCGCGCAACCGAGAGAAGGCACAACGCATGTATAGGGTTTGGCTCATAGCAGGCGCAGCGAACATGCTGCTGGCGCTGGTCGTCGCCGCGGCAACGGGACACCGCCTAGAGGGCGAGTTCGTCCCCGTCATCCGCGCCATCTTCGACACCGCGCGCGAGATGCACTTCGTCCACGCCCTGGCGCTCATCGCGGTCGGCATCGTCAGCGCGCAGTTCGGCCGCAAGCTTCTGATCGACCTTGCGGGCTGGGCCTTCCTCATCGGCATCATCTGCTTCTGCGGCGGCATCTACCTGGGCTTCGGCCCCAACGCCACGCAAGTCCGCCCCCTCATTCCCGTGGGCGGTCTCAGCCTGATGATCGGCTGGGTCCTGTTCGCCGCCGGCGCACTATTCCTGAAGCGTCCCGCTACCGTCTAACGCCGCGCAATGTTTGCCCGCCTTGCTTGAGAACAAGCGCGATCACCTTGCCGGCCGCATCGCGCTCAAACGTGATTTCCGCGCCAACCGAGTCGGCGACGAACACATCCTTGGCGACGGATAGCACCTCGAGCGGTCCTTGCCCGGTGCCTTGCACATAGAGGCGCTTCCCTTCGGCAAACACCTTGAGCGTAAAATCAGGCGTCAACGGATACTCACCTTCGTAGGCCTTGAGCTCCGCCGCTGTCGGTCGAGACGTCGGAGCGGCTTTGGTCGCCGCTTCGAGCCGCTCGGCCTTCACGACGCCGCCGCCCTGATGCCAGGTGAACGTGTAGCCGCCGTCGGCCCTCCGTAGAGGACGAAGCAGGGCGTCAAACGCCAGCGCATAGAAATCGCCGACGCTGTCGTAGCCCATCTCGTACTCAGGCTGCGCATCGGCCTGGATGGTCAACGTCGCGCCCTTGCGCCGCAACACCATGCCGAGTCCCCCTTCAAGCCGATAGCGCCCCACAAGGGCGTCGAGCAGCGCGCCGTCCGCCATCGCGACTTTGCGCGGCACCCCAATCGGCTGACTGGGATCGATCAAGTGCAATCCGACGGCACCCAGTCCGCCGAGATCGGCTTGCGATGCATCCGACAGCACCACCGCGCCACGGCCCGCCCGCTTGTCGACAATGACATACGCGGAGAAGCCGCCCGTGCCGCCCCCATGCTGCAACGTCGTACGGCCGCCCGTCGTCGCAAGAAGCCAGTTCATGCCGACGCGCGCGCCCGGCACTTCGATCACCTGGTTCTGCGTCAGCGCAATCGCGCGCCCCGTCGCGTCGTTGCCAGGCTGCAGTTGCGCGCGCACATACGCAATCATATCGGGCATCGTCGCCCGCACCCCGCCGACGCCTGCCATGTCGACGGGCATATCCCACGCCGACGTCGGCGCGCCGGTCGACATGTGCCCCTGCGCCGCGCGCACACCGGCCGGCGGCTTCGCGATATAGGCGTCCTTCATCCCCAGCGGCGTGAACAGCTTCTCGCGCATCAGCGTCTCGAAATCTCGGCCCGATCGCTTCGCCAGCGCATAGCTCAACACCATCATCGCGAAATTCGAGTACGCAAACGTCGTGCCCGGCCTCGACGCCAGCTTCGCCTCGACAAGCGACTGCAGCAACTCCTGCTCGGTGATGCGCGCATAAGGATTACGCATGTCCGTTATCGTCATGCGCGGCGGCAGCGCCGGAAGCCCCGACGTGTGCGTCACAACATGCTTCAGCAGAATCGGCTCGCCGTTGAACGTCGCGACCTTCGTACCTGGCGGCAGCAGCTTAGCCAGCGGATCGTCGAGCGAGACTTCGCCCTTCAAGATCAGATCGGCCAGCAGCGCCGCCGTCATCGTCTTCGTCACCGATCCGATCTCGAACGCCGTGCGCCCGTCGAACGGTCGCGCAGTCTTCGCATCTGCGCAGACATAGGCCGTCGACGTTCGCCCCTGCTCGACCACAGCCGCCGCAACGCAGGCCCCCGTCCTGTCGCCCGCGAACCGCTGCTCAAGCAACACGCGCAGCTCGTTGTCCGTCATGGCCGACGCTTGCGCCGCAAACGCCGCGATGGCCACCACGGCCAGCCCTAAGCGCATCTTCATCGCCCCACCCCCTCTCAAGGCGCCG
>JAEUMM010000184.1 GCA_016792645.1 Alphaproteobacteria bacterium
GATCGTGTCATATATGAAATAGAGCAAGCCCTTTCGAAGCCTTCAGTACCACGTTCACCAGTCACCCCCGGGGGAGCGTCCATATGCGCGTCCAAGCTACGTTCGTAGTGTGCCTACTTGCGTCCACATCGCTGAGCACCATCGCTTTCGCTCAGCCGGCAGAGCCCGAAGCGGCGCCTGAAAAAGTCGAAAAAGTCGTCGTCACCGCCCAGCGCCGCCCGCAACAGGCGCAAGGCATCGGCATCGCGCTGACCCCCGTCTCCGGTGACACCTTGCGCGACCAAGGCATCAACACCGTCAACGGCCTCGAGAATATCACGCCGAGCCTTGAGATCGAGAACCAGTTCGGCTCCGGCCAACCGTCGTTCACGATCCGCGGCCTCGGCTTCCGCGATTACGCGACCAACAACACACCGACCGTCGGCATCTATGTCGACGAAGTCGCCTACCCCATCCCGGTGATGACGCAAGGCGTGCTCTACGACGTGCAGCGCGTCGAAGTCCTGCGCGGACCGCAAGGCACGCTCTACGGCCGGAACACCACGGGCGGCGCCATCAACATCATCTCGAACAAGCCGTCCCCGGAACTCGGCGGCGGCTTCCAGGTGGAATACGGCCGCTTCGACGAAGCCCGCGCCGAAGGCTACCTGAACGCCCCGATCACCGACGGCATCAGCACCCGCCTCTCGATTGCGACGCAGCAAGGCGGCGCCTGGCAGGTCAACCGCGAAACCGGCGAAGAACTCGGCGACGCCGACAAACTCGCCGGCCGCGCCCAAGTCGACTTCGACCTCGGCGAAGGCTTCGATCTGCTGCTCAACGTCCACGGCTATAGCGACCAGTCCGATGGCGTCGGCAAGCAACTGTTCACGAACTTTGGCGGCAGCAATTTCGCCGGCACAGCAAACGACTCCGCGCCGGCACTTCGTCATACAGGCCGCACGACAAGCTGGGGCACCAGCCCGCTCTTCGCCGCATTCGTGGGCATCGCGCCGGGCGACAAGCCCTTCGTCGACAACGAGGGCTTCGGCTTCAGCGCGACAGCAAACAAAGACCTGGGCTTCGCCACGCTGACCTACATCGGCGCGTTCGAACACATTGACCGCCGCGAATACAACGACTTCGACGGCCTGACCGAAGGCTACGCCGACGTCTTCTTCGTCAGCGACGCCGACGTGCAAACGCACGAACTGCGCCTGCGCTCGAACGACGAAGGTCCGTTCCAATGGATCGTCGGCGCCTACTACAGCACCGAAGACCTCGCTGAAGCATACAACTCCGGCTTCGCGGCCAGCTTCGGCCCCGGCTTCGAAGTCGTTCGCACGCCCTATAACCAAGAAGTCGAAACGTTCAGCGTCTTCGGCCAGACCGAATACAAACTGACGTCAGATCTGAACGCCGTATTCGGCCTGCGCTGGGAACAAGAAGAGCGCGACCTCTTCAACCTCGGCACCTACGCGCCGGGCGCCTTCGGCACCTTCAATCTCGGCACCTGCACCGTGCCCTTCGACACGACAACCTGCACCACCGACTTGTTGAGCCGCAGCCTGTCGTCCGACGAGGTCACCGGCAAAGCCGCGCTCGAATACCAAGCGACCGAAAACGCGATGATCTACGCGAGCGTCAGCCGCGGCATCAAATCGGGCGGCTTCACCGCCTACAACACGTTGAACCCGGCCGCCGTCGATCCGTTCACGCCCGAACAACTCTGGGCCTACGAAATCGGCTTTAAGAGCGACTGGGCCGACAACACGGTCCGCCTGAACGGCGCCGCGTTCTACTACGACTACACCGATCAACAGGTGCAGTCCGCGATCTGGACCCCCGTCCCGCCGGCGTCGAGCACACTGGTCGGCAAGATCGTGAACGCGCCGGAGAGCGAAATCTACGGCGGCGAGCTCGAACTCATCTGGAAGGCCGCACGCGAACTCACCATCACCCAGGCGCTCGGCTACAAGCACGGCGAGTTCAAGCAATTCCTCGACGCCAATGCGGCCGTCCCCTTTGGCACGATCAACCGCGCCGGCCAGGACATCGGCTTCCCCGAACTAAGCTACGCCGGCGGCGTGACCTATGAGCGCCAAACGCCGCTCGGCTTCGCCTACACCGCCCACATCGACTACAGCTTCCGCGACGAGCAGAGCTTCCCGCTTCTGGGGCCGGCCTTCACCCTCGACAGCTACTGGCTGGCCAACGCCTACGTGGCCTTCAAGCCGGACGGTTGGAACTGGGAAATCGCGCTGTGGGGCCGCAACATCTTCGATCAGGACTACGACGAAACGCGCAACACCTTCGTCGCCGGCACGAACGACGACTTCGCCGTCCGCGGCGAACCTGCGACTTACGGCGTGCGCGTCGCGGCCGATTTCTGAGGACTTTTCCGGCGGGCGGCTTCGGCCGCCCGTCGCGATTGGTACACTTTTATTCAACTCCGCCGGCCGCCATCCACGCTGCCCTAAGCGTGCCCCTTGAGGCAAAATTCAGCGCAGCGACCGCATTCTGACCAATCAGAATGCCGGAGCAGCAGCCGTCCTATGCCGCACAAAACCTCGCGACTAAAAGACCTTGTCGACCTCGCCAAGGAACGCTCGAGCGAAAAGCGCCGCGAACTGCTGCGCAACGTCACCGACGTCTTCCTCGAAGCCGCGCCCAGCTACTCCGCCGCCGAGCGCGACCATTTCGGCGCCATCATGAGCTGCGTCGCACGCGAAATGGAGGCCACCATCCGCCAACAACTGGCGGCGAAGCTGGGCGCCTGCGAGCACGCGCCGCACACTCTCATTCGCCAGTTGGCCAACGACGACGATCTCAGCGTCGCCCAAGACGTCCTCCTGAACAGCCCGGTGCTGAAAGACAGCGACCTGATCGCGATCGCGCGCTCTCAAGTCCAAGAAAAGCTCGCCCTCATCGCCCGCCGCGCGCAAGTCTCCGAGGCCGTCTCCGATGCCATTGTCGAGAACGGCGACGACACCGTGGTCGAAACGCTGGTATCGAACGATGGCGCCAAGCTGAACCGCGAAACCTACGAGCGCGTCGTCGGCCGAAGCGAGACCTCCACCGGCATCCAAACCTCGCTCATCAATCGCGCCGATTTGCCGCCCGACCTCCTGCAGGAAATGTTCTCCTTCGTCGCCGGCGAACTGCGCGCCAAGGTCGCCGAAAAGCTGGACGGCCTTCCGCCGGAAGTGCTCGACGAGGCGTTCAGCGAAACCTCAAAGGCGTTCGCCGCCGAGATGCGCACGCTCAAGGACGCCGACCGCAAAGCGATGGTCTACGTCGCCGAAATGGTCCACCGCGATCAGCTGAACGAAAGCCTCCTCCACCAACTCATCCGCGCCCGCAAAGAACCGGAGTTTGTGCACGCCTTCGCCAGGCTTGCCGGCATCCGCGTGCGCACGGTTCAGCGCATGGTCAAGGCGCGCAACACCGACGCCGCCGCCATTATCTGCAAGTCGGTCGGCCTCGACCGCTCCACGTTCTCGGCCATCGCCGGCATGTTCGACGGCAGCACCGACGGCGGCCACGGCCCGCACCCGCTCCTGCGCCTTTACGACGAGGTCACGCCCGAGTCCGCCCAGCGCGCCATGCGCTTCTGGCGCGTCCGCGCCGAGGTCGAAGACGCCCCCGATCTCGCCAACCAGACCCAAGCGGCCGGCGAACTGCGAAAAGTAGCGATCTGATCCGTCACGCGCCGTCCCACTCGCGGATCTCTGCTCGCCGCGCAGGGCCGCTGCAGCCGTTGAACAAATTCACGCCCCTGCCCGGCCCCACCAGGCGCGGCATTAAGATTTGAGTCACATGTCCTACCGCACACTCGCACGCAGGAAGCGTCACCGTCCGCCGAAGGTGTTCCACGATGCGCAAAGCCCGCCTGTTCAACCAAGCGCGTAAGCGCCACAGCGCTGTACGTTGGGGCATCGCAGGCTTCGCCGTCGCCACGGTCGCCCTCTTCGCCGCTCCCGACATGGCCTCCACCTTGGGCCGCAGCACGAGACTGGCCGCAGTCGCGCCGCCGGTCACCGCCAATGCGCGCAGCGCCGAGCAGGCCAAAGCCATCCGGATCAATTGCTCCGACTTCGACAACCAAGCCGAAGCCCAAGCCTTTCTCGCCGCCCACACGGTAAGCGACCCGCACCGCCTCGACGCCGACAGAGACGGCCTCGTCTGCGAACAGCTTCCGTAACCGATCACCCCAAGCCTGGGCCAACCCGGCGTCTCAGCAATACGGATTGCCCGCGCGGCATTGCACGTGCTGACCGTAGGCGCTGACCGACGAGATGAACTGGTTGAAGTCGGCGCGGTCCTGCGGCGAGTAACCGCCGGACGATGCGCCGGCCGATGACGGCGGCGTGTAGCTCGAATATCCGGCGTACGAGCCGGCGGAGTACTGCCCCGCCGCACCCATCGCCGACATGGTGCCCGCGGCGACGCCAAGCACGTCGATCAGCCCCTGCTCCAACCAGCTCATGCCGCCCGACGATCCGCCCCCGCCCGACGATTTCGGCAGCGACGCGTTGTACATATCCATGTACGGCTGACAGGACGGCTGGAACCCCTTGTTGAAGCAATTCTGCGCCAGCAATTTCATCGCGCCTGTCTGGTCGTAAATCTTATAGCGCGGCTGCACCTTCATGATCGCGAGATTATGGCAGCCCCGCACATTGCCCTGATCGCAAAGCGTCGTCGCCAGCTTCACGGTCCGCGCCAAGTCGTCGGCCGTCCCCGTCGCGCCCTGCACGATCGCGTTCCCCAACCCGGTGCAGCCGGGCGCGTTGTCCCACTTGCAGGCCGCGCGAAAACTCGCCGCCGCCCCGTTCAAATCCTTCGCGACGACCTCACCCTTCAGCCGCATCCGTCCCGCATTGTAGCAAGCATAGAACTGCCCATACCGGCACGCGAGATCAAGCATGCGCAGCGCCTCACGGCCCTGCCGGTCACGCTCCAGCGCAAGACCTTCCTCAAGCACGATCGAGGCCAACGACAAGCCGCGTTCCGCCGCAACCTTGAACCCCTTCGCCTCAGCCCGCGCGTAATAGTCCAGCGCGCGCTGCGCGTTGCGCGGCACGCCCAACCCCGTTTGATAGATGTAGCCCAGCGAAATCTGCGCCTGCGAAATGTTCAACGCCGCCGACCGCTCCATCAGCCGAACGCCTTCGACGACATCCGCCGTCACGCCGTCGCCGGTGACCAGCAATTGCCCGGCGTTGTAAGCAGCCTTCCCATCACCCGCGTCGGCACCACGCTTGTAATAGCCGAGCGCGCGCACCCGATCTTGAGCAACGCCGATCCCTTTGTCGTAGTAGAGCCCAAGATTGTAGAGCGCCATCGGATGGCCCTGCGCCGCCGCCTTCTCATACCAAAGCCGCGCCTCGGTTTTCGACTGCGCAACGCCATCGCCAAAGGCGTACATCGTGCCCAGCGCAAACTGCGCCTGCGCAAACCCACCCTCGGCCGCCTGCCGGATCAGCGGAAGCGCCTCACCGAACTTACCCGCCCGCCCCAGCGCATCACCCCGCGCATAAAGCTGCTCCAAACTCTCCGCCGAACAAACGCCCACCGCCGCCGCAAGCCAAACCAACACAGCCAAGACAAACCGCATTACAAAACGTCCCCGGATCCCACGCGCGCGAGTCTTCAAAGCCACGGCCCCGCCGTCAACCGCTCAAATGGATGAAGTAGATGAAGGTATGGGGCCATACGCTTCGAAATGCGCTTGGCGGAGCCGGAGGGATTCGAACCCTCGATACGACTTTTGATCGTATAACGGTTTAGCAAACCGCCGCCTTCAGCCTCTCGGCCACAGCTCCATACCGCCCGCTTCAGGCTTCGCGGGGCGGTCTATTTGCCCTGATCCGCCCGGCGATGCAACAGGGTGCAGCCGCTCAAGCCTTTGTCTGGAAATCCAGCCGGTACGCGTACCCGCGCATCACGTCGCGATAGGTCATGCGCCCGCGACCCGCGCGCTCCGCGTCCTCGAACCACGCGCGCACTTCCGGGCGGAAGCGGACGTGGAATTGGTCGAGCCACGTGCCCAACATCTTCTTGAACCAGGTGGGCATGCCCTCCTGATTGCCGAAATCGACGACATGCACCGTGCCCTGGGGCCGCATCTGCGCGAACCCGTGCTCCAGCGCCGCGCGCCAATCGTCCATCATCGACAGCGAGTACGAATAGATCAGCCGGTCGAACGGCCGCCCGTGCCCGAACATGCCGGCCGTGAAATCCGTCGATAGCGCCGTCGCGAGTTTGACGCGCGAGCCCAAGCCGGCCGCATCCACCGCAGCCTGCGCCGTCTTCAACATCTCCGACGACGCATCGATGCCGTAGAACGTTGCGCTGGGATGCTTCTTGGCGAGCAGCACCAGATTGCGCGCCGTGCCGCAGCCCACCTCGCAAATATGCTCGTCCTTCGAAACCGGCAAC
>JAEUMM010000193.1 GCA_016792645.1 Alphaproteobacteria bacterium
CTCTATCTCGCGCTCCTCACGAAGAAGGCGCGCCCCGCCTGGCAAATCGACGTCTACGAACAAAACCGCGCCGACGACACCTTCGGCTTCGGCGTCGTCTTCTCCGACGAAACGCTGGAAGAATTCCTCAGCCGCGATCCCGAATCCTACGCCGCGATCAGCGAAGCCTTCGCCTATTGGGACGACATCCTCATCCGCTACAAGGGCCGCGAGATCCGCTGCGGCGGCAACGGCTTCGCCGGCTGTTCGCGCTTGAGCCTGCTGAAGATCCTGCAACAACGCTGCAAAGACGTCGGCGTAACCGTCCATTACCGAACGCCGATCGAAGATCTCGCCCGCTTCGCCGACTGCGACGTCATCGTCGCCGCCGACGGCATCAACAGCCGCATCCGCGAAACCCACAAAGACCACTTCAAACCCACCGTCGAACTGAAAGCGAACAAGTTCGCCTGGCTGGGCTCGACGCGACCCCTCGACGGCTTCACCTTCTTCTTCAAGGAAACCGAACACGGCCTCATCTGCGCGCACACCTATCAATACGAGTACGGCGCTTCGACCTGGGTGATGGAGATGAGCCCGCAAGTCTGGACCGCCTTCGGCTTCGACAAACTGGGCGAAGACGAAAGCGCCCGCCTGCTCGAAAAGATCTTCGCGGCCGAACTCGAAGGCCACAAGCTCATCACCAACCGCTCCCTTTGGCGCAACTTTCCGCGCATCATGTGCGAGAACTGGTGGCACAAGAACATCGTCCTATTGGGCGACGCGCAAGCGACAGCCCACTTCTCGATCGGTTCCGGCACCAAGCTCGCGATGGAATCCGCCATCGCGCTCTCCGACGCCCTCGTCGAGCACGCAGAAACGTCGGTCGAGAAAGCCTTCCGCGCCTACGACAAAGCCCGCCGCACCGAAATCCAAATCACCCAGCACAACGCCGAAGTCAGCCTCGCCTGGTTCGAGCACATGGAACGCTCGAACGACATGAAGCCCATGCAGTTCGCCATGGTCGTCATGTGCCGCGCCAAGAGCATCACCTGGGACAACCTCCTCGTCCGCGACGAAGCGTTCGTCAAAGCCTTCGAAGACGAATGGTACCAAACGCATTTCGAAGAAACCGGCATCGACTGCCGCAAACTGCGCTCGACGCCGATGTTCACGCCCATAAAGCTGCGCGACCTGACAATCCCAAACCGCGTCGTCGTCTCACCCATGGCGCAGTACAGCGCGAAGGACGGGATGCCGAACGACTGGCACTTCGTCCACTATACCTCGCGCGCGCTGGGCGGCGCGGGCCTGCTCTACGTCGAGATGACATGCCCATCACCCGACGCGCGCATCTCGCTGGGCTGCACCGGCCTCTGGAACGACGCGCAGGAGCGCGAATTCAAACGCATCGCCGACTTCGTGCACGCGAACACCGGCGCGAAGTTCTGCATGCAACTCGGCCACGCCGGCCGCAAAGGCTCAACCCAACTCGGCTGGGAACGAGAAAACACGCCCATCGCGAACGCCAAGGAAAATTGGCCCCTGTATTCCGCGTCCGCGTTGCCTTACGTCGAAGGCGTAAACCAGCTGCCCGCCGAACTCGATCGCGCCGCAATGGAGCGCATCAAGTCGGAATTTGTCGCCGCAACCCATCGCGCCAATCGCGCCGGCTTCGACATGCTCGAACTCCACTGCGCGCACGGCTATCTCTTCGCCAGCTTCCTCTCGCCGCTGACGAACAAGCGAACGGACGCATACGGCGGCTCGATCGAAAACCGCATCCGCTATCCGCTCGAGGTCTTCAAGGCGATGCGCAACGCCTGGCCGCCCGCCAAGCCGATGTCGATCCGCATCTCGGCCAGCGACTGGGCGCCGGGCGGCATCACCGAAGCCGATACCATCGCGATCGCCGAAGCCTTCGCCGAAGCCGGCTGCGACCTCATCAGCACCTCATCCGGCCAAACCGTCGCCGATCAAAAGCCCACCTACGGCCGCATGTACCAAGTCCCCTTCGCGGAGACGATTCGCAACGTCACGCGCATGAAGACAATGGCCGTCGGCGCCATCACCGAGCCGGCGCAGGTCAACACGATCATCGCCTGCCGCCGCGCCGACCTCGTCGCACTCGCCCGCCCGCACCTCGTCGACCCATACTTCACGCGCCACGCCGCCGCCTGGTACGGTGTCAAGATCGACACCCCGCCCCAATACCTCTCGGGAATGTCACAAGCGTTTCGTGAATCCGAGCGCAATCGGCAAAAACAGATCGAGCTGCAAAGAAAAGCGAAACCACGTCACGACCGTTGACGCCCACGGCCCGCTCTAGCGCGCCGCAAACGCCGTCAAGGAGGGCTAGCCGGGATCAAGACGCGGGGCATCGTTCCTACGCGCTCACCTTGCATTTGCGCCGCTGCTGCTATTTAGCTGAGACGGAGTTCTCAATAGGTCCAGGTAATATTGGACCGATTGAGGCAAAGAAAACCAATCGGAATCAAACCCTTGGAGCACCGCTTCTCCGTTGCGCCGATGATGGATTGGACGGATCGGCATTGCCGATTCTTCCATCGCATCCTCACGCGCCGTGCGCGGCTTTACACGGAGATGGTTACCACCGGCGCGATCATTCACGGTCCCCGCGCGCGTCTGCTGGCGTTCGACCCGGCCGAGCATCCCGTCGCGCTCCAACTCGGCGGCAGTGAACCGGCCGATCTCGCCGCCTGCGCGCGTATTGCCGAAGACCTGGGCTACGACGAGGTCAATCTCAACATCGGCTGCCCGTCCGAGCGCGTGCAGAAGGGTGCGTTCGGCGCCTGCCTGATGCGCGAACCCGGCCTGGTCGGCGCATGCGTGGCCGAGATGCGCGCCGCCGTGCGCATTCCGATCACCGTCAAATGCCGCATCGGCGTCGACGATCAGGATCCATGCGACGCGCTGTTCGGCTTCGTCGACAAGGTCGCGCGCGCGGGCTGCGAGACGTTCGTGGTCCACGCGCGCAAAGCCTGGCTCAAAGGTCTGTCGCCGAAAGACAACCGTGACATCCCACCGCTCGACTACGACCTCGTTTACACGCTGAAGCGCGAGCGTCCCGACCTCACGGTCATCATCAACGGCGGCATCACGACGCTCGATGAAGCGAAAACACACCTCGGACATGTCGACGGCGTGATGATGGGCCGCGCCGCCTACCAGTCGCCGTGGCTGCTCGCGGAGGTCGACAGCACGCTGTTCGCCGCACCCCGGCCGGTCGCCACGCGCCGCGAAGCGGTCGAAGCGTTCATGCCCTACATGGCGCGCGAATTGCAAAACGGCACGCCGCTCAACGCCATGACCAAGCACCTGCTTGGTCTCTTCAACGGTCTCCCTGGCGCGCGCGCCTTTCGCCGACATCTGAGCGAAAACGCGGTCAAACCCGGCGCCGGCTTCGCCGTGGTCGAAACGGCGCTCAGCTTCATCCGCGACGACGCCGAAGAGCGTGCCGCCGCGTGAGCGTCGACACCTTCGCCGCCGCCTCTCCCGAAGAACTCGTCGCCTTGGCTGTCGGCGTCAGTGTCGCAGGTTTGATCGCAGGAACCGTCGCGGGCCTCCTCGGCGTCGGCGGCGGCATTGTCCTCGTGCCCGTGCTCTATCAGACGCTGGGCTTCCTCGGCGTCGACGAGAGCGTGCGCATGCCGCTCGCCGTTGGCACCTCGCTCGCCACCATCATCCCGACCTCCATCCGCTCGACGCTCAGTCACAACAAGATGGGCGCCGTCGACTGGCATGTACTGAGAGCCTGGGCGGCGCCGACGGTGATCGGCGTGATCATCGGCTCATGGCTCATCGCGATCGTGGGCGGGAAGGGCCTCACCGCGGTCTTCGCCATCGGCGCCGGCGCGCTCGGTCTTTACATGGTCATCGCCCGCGAGGACTGGCGTCTCGGGGACAGAGTGCCCGATGGAATCTGGAGCTGGCCGCTAGGCCTCGCCAACGGCTGCCTCTCGGTGATGATGGGCATCGGCGGCGGCACTTTCGGCGTCACGGTGATGACGCTCTACGGCACGACGATCCACCGCGCCGTCGCAACGGCTGCCGGCTTCGGCCTCATCATCGCCATACCCGGCACCATCGGCATGATCGTCAACGGCTGGAACGCGCCGGGCCTCATCCCATTCTCGCTAGGCTACGTGAACCTCATCGGCCTAGCCCTCATCGTTCCGGCCACGATCCTC
>JAEUMM010000209.1 GCA_016792645.1 Alphaproteobacteria bacterium
AGCTTGGTTCGAGTATCAGCCTGCGCGCGTGGTGAAGCCGGGCGACGCCAGCCTCGACCGCTTCACGCCGCCACCCGTCAACAATGCGGCGCTAAGCAGGTTCGACGAACGCGGCTTGGGCCTCGAGCCCAACAACCTTGCCGCGATCCACTCGCTGCGCGTCCATCGCGCGCTGCGCTTCGGGCACAACGCGGAACTCATTATCACCGACAACCGCTCCTTCATGTCGCCACCGTCGAACGGCGAGGGCTTCGACATGGGGAAGGGCTTCCCCTACATGTTTCCGGAAGAGGTCAACGACACGCTTGACGCCGCCCGCGCCGCGAACAACGGCCGTCCGCCCGCGACCATCCGCTTCGACGGCAAGGATGTGCCGAACCCAGCGCGGAATGATCCGCCGTCAAGCTATCTGGGCGTCGCGCAGAAGAAGTGGTTCCTCGAACGCCTGACGCAATCGAACGCGCCCTGGAAGATCTGGGGACACTCATTCGGCACGCTGAGCGGGCGCACCGACCCTTTGAATCTGCCGCCGGGGCTTGCGGGACGGACATGGCCTGGCGAGGGCTACGCGCACATCAACGGCGGCGGCTTCGTCGTCGATCACGCGGAGATCATGGACACCGTGCGTGACCGGGGCATCACGGGCCTCGCCATCGTCGCCGGCGACAGGCATTCGTTCTGGGCGGGGCGCGTGTCGAAGACGCTGCCGCCCCAAAAGTTCGAACCGGTGGGCGTCGAATTCATCACCGGCTCGATCTCGGCCCAGGGCCTCTTCGAAGTGACGGAACTCGGGATGAAGAAAGAGCACCCGCTGCGTGCGCTCTACCTGCACGATCGCGGCAACGGCAGCGTCGGCGCCGCGATGAACATGACCGTGCTGCACGGCGTCCGCTCAAGCCTTGAGTTGCAGAAGACCGGCGACAAAGCGAAAGCGCTCGCGCTCTCAAACCCCGACGTCGCCCCGCACCTCGCCTTCGCCGATCTCGGCGGCCATGGCTACGCGACGGTCCGCGCCAGCGCCGCCAACCTCGAAACCGAATTCGTCTGCATCCCCCGCCCCCTCGAACGCAACACCGCCCCAGACGGCGGCCCCCTCCTCTATCGCGTAACCCACACAGTCAACCGCTGGCGCCCCGGCGAGGCACCTCAATTGCAACAGCGCATCGTAGAGGGCGATCCAGGCCTCGCGACGTAGGTTCGTTTGCCGGACTCCGCTCATCCATGCCAACCTCGGTGCACAGAGAGGCCGGGCGGTCCGGCTAATCCGGCAATGTCCTGGGAGGGGATCTTCGATGCGCGTGCCGCCGCAGAAATTTGTTCACGTCGTCTACCGCACGCGCCGCTTCGCCGAGATGATCGCCTGGTACGAAACCGTTTTTGACGCCAAGGTCCAGTATCAGGATCCCGCGCTGGCGTTCCTGACCTATGACGATGAACACCACCGGTTCGCCTTCGCGAACCTTGACGTGATCAACCCGAACGGCCCGGGACAACCTCAGCGCGGCTCGGTCGGCGTCGACCACGTCGCTTATACATACGGCTCGCTGCGCGATCTCTTTGAGAACTACGCCTGGCTCAAAGAACGCGGCATCACGCCTTACTGGTGCATTCACCACGGCGTTACCATCTCGATGTATTACGCCGACCCCGACGGCAATCAGATGGAGTTCCAGGTCGATTGCTTCGCGACGGCGGATGGCGCCAACGCCATGATGCACGGTCCGCGCTGGCCCAAGAATCCGATCGGCGTCGAGTACGATCCAGACGACTGGCTGGCGCGGCTGCGCGCCGGCGTACCGGACCAGGAATTGCTTGAACGGAAAGGAGACTTGCCGGTCTCGCCAATCCGTGGCGCGTTAATGACGTCCGCGTGAGCCGCGCCCGTCACGCTCACCGGCGCGCGCGCTTCGCTGCCACCTCCGCTTCGATCGCGGCGAGCATCGGACGCAGGCCGCGCTCCATGACGCCGTAGGGATCGACCGACAGCTTGCCGCGAATGGCGAGTGCTTCCGCGGTGAGGGGAAAGAGGCGCGGGTCGGGCGTCGGCGGATCGCCGTCGGCGTGTGCGGTCAGCGGCACGAAGAACGCGCCCACCCCGTTGACCAGCGATATGATGCTGCGTGACCACAGCAAGCACGCCTTCGGCTCGAGGCCGGCGTCGCTGAGCGCGCGAAGCATCGCTTCGATCGTGATGTAACCGGCGCCGCCCGGGTTCGAGCGTGCGGTCATGAGCAGCACCGCGTTCGGATGCGCCAGGATCGTCTCGATCTCGCCGCGCCCCAGCGCGATGATCCTTTCCTTCCAGTCCTTCGGGGGATTGACCCAACGTCCGGCGACCTCTTCCGAGAACGCGCGGCTGACCGCCGTCAGGAGCGCCGCCTTCGACGGAAAGTGGTGATAGAGCGACATCGCCTCCACGCCCAAACGGCCCGCGAGCGCGCGCATGGACAACGCGTCGAGCCCTTCCGCGTCGATCAGTGCGATGGCTTCGCGCACGATCTGGTCGCCTGACAAGGCCGCACGGACTTTGCCCGCCCGGCGCTGGCTCTTCGCAGGTTTGTGAACGGAACGGCGCATGGCGTCCTCTTGACCTTACATTGTATGCCAATTATCTTACATCGTAAGTCCAGAAGATTGAAGCTTTCTTGACAACTTATTTTGGGGCAAAGCAAGGACATGAGTGACCACGATCAAGCGCGCGACATGCCATACGGTCCGGCGGGCGAGCGCGCGCGCATATGGCACCCGATCATCATCATCATCGGCAGCTTCCTCGCCTTCTACGCGTGGGCGCTCTTGCCCAGCATCGTGCTGGCCTCCGTGGACGCCGCCGCCGGCAAGACCGACCTCACGGCGCCCGACGCGCTTTTGGTCAAATACGGGCTGGCGGCGCTCGGCGTTTCCTTCGCGCTGATCTTGCTGCATTTCACGCTCTGGACGCGCGTCGTGGAACGCCGCCCACTGACGTCAATCGGCATGTTCCGCGGCGGATCGGCCGGACTTTACCTAAACGGCATTGCCTACGGCGGCTTGTTCGCGCTGATCGTGTCCCTCGCCGCCTTCGTCGCCGCGATGCAGTTCGGCTTCTCGATGCCCGCGATGTTCGCCGGCGCGCAAGACGTGTGGCGGCCTGACGTTCTGCTGTTCGCGGCGATGATCGTGCCCGTGGTGCTCGTGCAGGGCGGTACGGAGGAAGTTGTCTTCCGCGGCTGGATGTTGTCGGCCCTCAGTGCGCGCACGTCGATCACGCTGGCCGTGTTGCTGAGTTCGGTCGCGTTCGGCGTGTTCCACGCCGATCGCTTTGTCGTCGACCCGGGTTTTGCCGCTGTCTTCATCGTGAGCACGATCGTGCTTGGTGCGTTCCTCGGCGTTTGGGCGGTTCAGGCCGGTTCGATCGCAGGCCCAGCGGGCTTCCACGGCGCCTACAATTCGCTGCTGTTCGTCACCGGCTATCTTGACGCCGCCGCCAACGCCAAAGCGGGCGCAACCACCGCGCAGATCTGGGCCGACATGATGAGCCTCGAGGCAATGCAAGAAAGCGTGCGCCACACGGATTACCTCGCCGCCATGCAGACGGCGGTGATCGTCTGTTCGCTGATCGGCATCGTGGCCCTACTCGCCACCCGAACGCACAAAGGCGAACTCGCGGAGGCTTAGGGTCGCCATACGCGCCTCCGCTTTGCGGGCAAGTTTAAAATGCTGGGACAGTATACTATTCCAGCATCCATCCAGCGCGCACAGCGCAGTCTGTGCGGCGGCCGGTGCCCCCACGCGGTCGAAAGCTGCGGCGGGGAATGACCAAACCACTTAGTACAAAGCGGTCTCCCAGTCCTCAAACGCGGGGACCGCCGGTTTACCGGTCATGTATTGGAGTATGTATTGCGCGGCGCGACGCTCGGCTGCCTTCGCGTTGAGAACGGTGCCCTGCTCATCGAGTTCGATAACGTTGGCGAAGATCGCGTATACGGCTTCAAGTGCGCTCGGCTCTTCCCGGAGTATGACGCGATAGTCAACACCTTCTAGTAGCGGATGGCCGACAGTTCCGTTGGCTATCCAATACGAGAATGTCCTAAGCGCACCGCTAAAGGATTTGCTGAGTCTCGGCATTCGTGCCTCGTCTCGGTTTAGCTCCGCTTCTCCACAAACCGCTTGCGCAGTTCGAACTTCAGCACCTTGCCGGCCGGGTTGCGCGGCAACGCGTCGATCACTTCCAACCGCGACGGCAGCTTATAACGAGCGAGTCGTTCCGTCCCCCATCCGCGCAAGGCCTCCAGCGTCAGCGATTGTCCCGGCTTCAGCGCGGCGACGGCGACCACCGCTTCGCCCCACTTCTCGTCCGGCTGGCCCAAGATCGCGACCTCGGCGAT
>JAEUMM010000211.1 GCA_016792645.1 Alphaproteobacteria bacterium
GCGAAGCCCGCGAAATTGGCTTTGCCGCGATAGGCCGACGTGTTGCCGGTCGCGATGATTGCGCCTTGCCCGGCCTCGATCATCGCGGGCGCTACCGCGCGGGCGAGGTGGAAGAGCGCCATGACGTTGGTTTTGAAGTTACGCTCCAGTACGGCCGGTTCGATCTGCATGAAGTCGCCGAACGCGCCGCCGACGGCGTTGTGAATGAGGACGCTTGCGGGGCCGAGGTCGCCTGCGATGCTTGCGAGCGTCACTTTCAGCTGAGTTTCGTCGGCGACGTCACAGGGATAGGGCCGGGCATTCGGCGTTTGAGCGGCGAGCTCGGTCAGGCGGTCGGCGGAGCGGGCGAGCATGGCGACTTTGAAGCCGCCTTCCGCGAAGCGGCGGACGAGGGCCGCGCCTGTGCCGGGGCCGACGCCTGTTACGATGCAAACGCCCTTCGACATGTCTGCCTCCCGTTTTTCGCGCCGACATTTAGCGCGCGGGCGGCGGACATGTCGAACGTGTCAGGGCGCGTTCATGGCCAAGCGCGCGGTTTCGCCGCCTTCGACGGTGACGCGCTGCATGAAGAAGCCGCCTTCGCTGACTTCGCCGATCTTTCCGCGCCACACGACCGGCGCCATCACGTAGTACGTACCGTCGGGCAGGTTCTTGAACGTGAAGCGGCCCTTGGCGTCGCACGTCGCGGCCTTGAGCGACTTTTCGTAGGCGGGCGCGACGGTGGCGCCGGGTTGCTCGCGGACACTCTTGGCTTCGGCGGCACTGACGTAGGCGCTGTCCGCGTCGCCGTAGAGGCGTTCGACGCGGTCACGCGTGTAGTCGGAGTCCGGTGCGAGGCGCACGGACAGCGATGCGCAGGAGCGCGTGATGCCGTTGCCGGCCTTTAATTGTGCTGTCCCTACAATTGCGTTGGAGCCGCGCTGCTTCGACCACGCGACGTCGGTGGGGTCGAATGAGGGATCGTAGCGCGACGACATCTGCGTCGTCTCGCACGCGGCGAGCGTGAGGGCGAGCGATGCGGCGGCCGTTGCGGCCAGCAAATTCGAACGGTTCATGTTGCAGCGAGCGGGAGCGTTGGGTCCGGCTCTAGGTTGGCAACGCGCAACGTTTCGCGCCGGTTCCGATATGCAATTTCGTTAACTATGCGCCGCCAAGTTGACGCTGCGGTGAGGTATAAACGCGATGGGAGCGGCGGCTACAAGGTTGGATTCGATGAGCGCTGGGCCGACATTTCGCAGCCGTATCGTGGGGGCGTTGCGGCGCCGTGATTTCGACGGGGACTTTGCCGAGGTTTCGACCGCGCCGGATGGGTTCACGCTGAAAGGCGCCGATCGCGGTTTCCTGCATGTGCCGTTCGAACGTGTCGTGCGTATGCGCGTCGGCTTCACGGAGACGAAGTCCGGGCTGGTTCATGAAGCGAAGGTGTGGCTCGACGGTGAGCGTGCGCCGCTGGCGTTCTTTCCCTATGACCGCACGGATGCGCGCGGCTACAGCGGCGCGATGCGCGCGCTGGCGGCGTCGCTGGCCGAGAGCGGCAAGCTTGATCGTGTCCAGCGCGGGGTGTCGCTGGTCGGGGCGTTGCTTGGGCCTGCTTTGATGGCGCCAGTCGTTCTGTTCGCACTCTTCGCCGCCAGCGTATCGGCCGATCCGCCGGTGTGGTGGCACTTTGTCGTCATTCCATTGGTCCCGTGCGTGGTGCTGGGCATCCTGATCTGGCGCGCCGTCACACGTCATATGCCGCGCGCCGTCGCGTCGCTTGCAGAATTGGACGTGCAGTTGCCGTGATCGCTATTCGGCTGCGAGCGGGACTGGATCGTTCGCCTGTTCCGATGCGGGTGCGCTGGCGCGGCCGGCGGCGAGGAACGGGGCGACGTTTTTCACGTCGTCGTAGACGCCGAGTGTCAGGCACTTCGCGCGTTCGATCAGGTTCTCGTAGCTTAGCGAGGTTATGCGGACGTTGTGGTACCAGCCTTCGATGCGCGGGCCACCTTCGTGATCGTGCACGCCGCCGCCGATGACGTAGCAGTCGACCGGCTCGCGGTCGGGCAGGGCGCCGGCGCGGACGAGTTGGCGGATGTAGCTCGACGCCTGCGTTTGGTCGGCGGTGCCGATTTCCTTGTTCGCGTTCTTCAGTTCGAGAAGCAGCGTGCCTTCTTCGCCGTCTTGCCATTGATGGTTCGGCTGAAGGCTGAGCTGCGAGCGCGAGCGGGCGACGATGTCCGGGCGCTGGCTGATCGTGTCGGAAACGTCGAGGCCGAAGAGTTCGTTCGCGACGGTTTTGACCGAGGCGTTGACGCGATGGCGTTGGGGCTGGACGACGAAGTCGGGCTCGAACACCCAGAGCGAGCGGGCGACGACGGGCGTCACGTCGCGCACTTCCAGCGCCTTCTTGTCGCGCCAGACGCGTTCCATGTCGGCGATGTCGTTGAGGCGTCCGGCGAGTTTCGCGAGCGTCGATTCCAGACCGTCGGTCGACCATTGATGCTGCAGCGTCAGCAGGCGTTCGAGATCCAGCGGCGTGACGTTCTGCATCAGGTGCGATGCGACTTCCGGGGGGAGGCTGCGGACGTAGTCGAGCCAGGTCTGCGCGTCGGCGAGGATGTCTTTGGTGGCGGCGATGCGGCGCGCGCGCTCGTCGTGCGAAAGGCCCTGGAAGTCGAGCGCGGTCAGCAGCGTGTTGTGTTCGGTCGCAAGTGCAGCGAAGCGGTTCTCTGCGGCTTCCGCGGTGACGTCGCGGTCGCGATCGGTCAGATAGAGCATGATGGCGAAGGTGATCGCCGGCAGGCCAAAGGTGACGAAAAACAAAGCAGTGTCGACCAAAACGCCATCGACGATCGGCATCGGAAACCCTCCCCACAGGGTGTGAACGGCCATTACGCTAACAGAGCGGACCGTATTGCGATGCAACTTGGGTGCAACGTTGTAGGGTGTTTGCGATTCAACCTAAACGTCAGCGACGTGCGCGGAGAGATGGTCAGCGCCGCCTGCCGCGGTAAGGCGGGCGTTGGCCGGGGCGGCCGCCGGTGGATTTGCCCGATGGCATGGGTGCGCGTTGGCGCTCGGTGCCGTCCTCGTTGAGGCGGGGGCGTTTGCGGGCCGTGGCTTCTTCGGCGGCTTCGGCGATGGCTTCTTGGCGCGCGAAGGGGTCGTCGGCGATGGCGAGTTCCGTCGCTTGCAGGCGTTTGATTTCGTCGCGTAGGCGGCCGGCTTCTTCGAACTCCAAGTCGGCGGCGGCTTCCTTCATGCGCTTTTCCATGTCGGCGATGTGGGCGCGCAGGTTGTGGCCGATGAGGGGCTTGCCGTTTTTCTCGCCGATGTCGACGAGGACGTGGTCGCGCTCATACGGGCTTTGGATGATGTCGCCGATGGACTTGCGCACGCTCTCGGGCGTGATGCCGTTGGCTTTGTTGTATTCGTCTTGGCGGGCTCTGCGGCGCGAGGTTTCGGCGATGGCGCGCTGCATCGAGTTTGTTTCTTTGTCGGCGTAGAGGATCACGCGGCCGTCGATGTTACGGGCGGCGCGGCCGATCGTTTGCACCAGCGACGTTTCGCTGCGCAGGAAGCCTTCCTTGTCGGCGTCGAGGATGGCGACCAGTGCGCATTCGGGAATGTCGAGACCTTCGCGCAGCAGGTTGATGCCGACGAGCACGTCGAAGGCGCCGAGGCGCAGGTCGCGGATGATCTCGATGCGCTCCAGCGTTTCGATGTCGGAGTGCATGTAGCGCACGCGGATGCCTTGATCGTGCAGGTATTCGGTGAGGTCTTCGGCCATCTTTTTCGTGAGGACCGTGACGAGCGAGCGGTAGCCTTTGGCTGCCACCTCTTTGCATTCGGCGACGAGGTCGTCGACCTGGTGTTCGATCGGGCGGATGATGACCGGCGGGTCGATGAGGCCGGTCGGGCGGATGACTTGTTCGACGAAGACGCCGCCGGTGCGTTCCATTTCCCATGAGCCGGGGGTTGCCGAGACACTGACCGTTTGCGTGCGCATGGCGTCCCACTCTTCGAATTTGAGCGGGCGGTTATCGATGCATGACGGCAGGCGGAAGCCGTATTCGGCGAGGGTGAATTTGCGCCGGAAGTCGCCCCTGTACATGCCGCCGATCTGCGGGATGGTGACGTGGCTTTCGTCGGCGAAGACGATGGCGTTGTCGGGGATGTATTCGAACATGGTCGGCGGCGGCTCGCCCGGTTTGCGGCCGGTGAGCCAGCGCGAATAGTTTTCGATGCCGGGGCAGGAGCCCGTCGCTTCCATCATCTCGAGGTCGAGGAGCGTGCGCTGTTCGATGCGCTGGGCTTCGATCAGTTTGCCTTCGCGCTGGAACTTGTCGAGCGTGACGCGCAGTTCGTCTTTGATGCCCTTCATTGCTTGGGTCAGCGTCGGGCGCGGCGTCACGTAGTGCGAGTTGGCGTAGACCTTGATCGCGTCGAGTTCGGCCGTCTTCTGGCCGGTCAGCGGGTCGAATTCGTGGATCGCTTCGACTTCGTCGCCGAAGAGGGTGATGCGCCAGGCGCTGTCTTCATAGTGCGCGGGGAAGAGTTCGACGGTGTCGCCGCGCACGCGGAACGAGCCGCGGGTGAAGCTGGCGTCGTTGCGGCGGTATTGCAGCGCCACCAGGTTCGCGAGCAGTTCGTTGCGCGAGATGCGCTTGCCGGCCTCCACGCTGAACGTCATCGCCGTGTACGTCTCGACCGAGCCGATACCGTAGATGCAGGAGACGGAGGCCACGATGATGACGTCGTCGCGCTCCAACACCGAGCGCGTTGCGGAGTGGCGCATGCGGTCGATCTGTTCGTTGATCGACGATTCCTTCTCGATGTAGGTGTCGGTGCGCGGGACGTAGGCTTCGGGCTGGTAGTAGTCGTAATAGCTGACGAAAGACTCGACCGCGTTTTCGGGGAAGAAGCTTTTCATCTCGCTGTAGAGCTGGGCGGCGAGCGTCTTGTTCGGGGCGAGAATGAGCGCCGGGCGCTGCGTCGCCTCGATGATTTTCGCCATCGTGAAGGTCTTGCCGGAACCGGTGACGCCGAGCAGCACCTGGTCGCGCTCGTTCGCCTTGAGGCCCGCCACGAGTTCCTTGATCGCCGTCGGCTGATCGCCCTTCGGCGTCATGTCGGACA
>JAEUMM010000243.1 GCA_016792645.1 Alphaproteobacteria bacterium
GCGGTGTTGATCAACTGGGGCTTCTTGATAGTGCTCGCGATCGGTCTCGTGCTGTCGCTGCTGCCGCGGACGACGGCGACGACCGACTGACGAAGAATGCGTCTCCTTTTGCCGCTATGAGACGTGAGGTCATCTTATTGATCGCTACGGCCATGTGCGGCGGAACAGTCGCTGATTATGTTTGGCTTCAGAAGGGACCGCCGGTGATGCAGCGGCGACTTTAGCATTGTGCCGTTTGTCGCTGCGCGTGGATCGGTCGAGCGAGGCCGCTCGCCCCGCAAACAGGCCGAGAAGGGGACTGAATTACGTGCTGAGCCGCATCTTTCCCAAGCAAATCGACAACGACTTCCGGGGTTACAAGCTTGCCATCTGGCTCTTGGCGCTGCTGTTGCTGTTCAAGACGTCCATCAGCGTTAACGCTGTGGGCTGGAATCCGCTGATGACCAGCGGCGAGGTTCTGCAACGCGCCGACCGGATTCCGCTCGACACGTTTGGCGCGAATGCGGCGGATACCGCCGTTTTGCTGTTCGCGGTGTGGGGTGTGACCCATCTCGTGCTCAACCTTTTGGGCTTCATCGCGTTGGTGCGCTATCGGACGATGATTCCGCTGATCTATCTGCTGATGGCCATCGACCACATCGGCCGAAAGGCGGCGACCGACGCTTTCCCGATCCTCAGGGTCAGCGACGGGACGGTCAGCGTGCCGGTCAATCTCATACTCATCGCTTTGTTGCTGATCGGATTTGGAATGTCGCTGACCACGCCGGAGCGGCGCGAGGGCGCGGCTTAAACACATTCAACCCCCGACGAAGATCGCGGATATCGGCGGGAGCGGAAGGAAAATATGCTGAGCCGCATTTTCCCGAGGCAGATCGACGAATATCGGGGCTATCAGCTTGCGGTTTGGCTGTTGGCGCTGTTTCTGCTGGTCAAGACGTTTGCCAGCGTCAACGCTATCGGACTGAATCCCCTGTGGAGCAATCGCGACGTTTTGCGGGGCGTCGAGAAGGTTCCGCTCGATACGTTCAGCACGGAGGGCGCGAGTGCCGCCATGGTGCTGTTCGCGTGGTGGGGTGTCACCGCTCTCGTGTTCACCGTGTTGGGCTTCATCGCCGTGGTTCGTTACCGGGCGATGGTTCCGTTGGTCTACCTGCTGATGGCCATCAACCACATCGGCCAGCAGGTGCTCGCCGACACCTCTCCGCTCGTCAGGATGCTCGGGGCGGGCGAACCGCGGCCGCTCATCGTCATCGCTGTGCTGCTCATCGGATTTGGGATGTCGTTGACCACGCCGCGGGGGCTTGAGGGGGGACGCTTGAATAAGCGGGACCGCACATGAATATCGCCGACATCGTCGCCATCCACATCATTATGGGTACGACCTCGATCCTGTCGGGCGCCGCCGCATTGTATTTTGCCAAGGGCAGCGGGCCGCATCGCGCGGCGGGGACGATCTTCTTCTTGGCCATGCTCGCCATGTGTGCCGCCGCTCTGCCGGTGGCGGTCCTCCGGCACCAGTACGTGAATGTCGCCGCCGCGAGCTTCACGCTTTATCTGGTGGCGACGGCTTGGATGGCGGCCATGCGCACAGACCGGGATACGGGCACGTTCGAAGTCGTCGCGTGCCTCGCCGGGGCGTCGATTGCCGCCACCGCCCTCGGCTATGGGGCGACGTTCGCCAAAGGCGCGGCGCCGTTCTTTTACGGCTTCGGCGGCTTGGCGGCATTCGCGGCGATGCTGGACGCCAGCGTGATCGTGCGCGGAGGCGTGTCCGGGGTCCAGCGCATCTCAAGGCATCTGTGGCGCATGTGCTTCGCCATGTTCATCGCTACCGGCTCTTTCTTCCTGGGACAACAAAAGGTCATGCCCGAGTGGATGCGCGGGTCGCCGCTGCTGTTCGTGCCGGTCGTGCTGGTGCTCGGCCTGATGGTCTTTTGGTTGCTGCGCGTCAGATTCAAGCGCGAGGCGACCGCGTGAGGGGCGTGCAATTCAACCAAGAGATGACATCGCCACTATGACCGACGTATCGATTTTCCGCCTGTATCTGATGAGGGCCACCTATCTCCTGATGGCCGTGGGGACCGCGTTCACCCAATGGCCTCAAATCATCGATCACCCGACTCCGTGGCCGCTTTGGCATGGCGTGGGAAGCAGCATGCTGGGGGCGATGTCGATCTTGGCTGTGTTGGGGTTTCGATATCCGCTTCAGATGCTGCCGATGATGTTCTTCGAACTGGTGTGGAAGTTGATATGGCTGATCGCGGTCGCGTTGCCGCTGTGGTCCGCCGGTCAAATGGACGCCAACAACTTGGAGACGGTTCAAAACTGCCTGGTGGGAGTCATTTTTCTCTTTGTCATTCCATGGCGCTACGTGGTTGCCAATTATGTGCTGAAGCCGGGAGATCGATGGTGGTGATCTCGCCGTGAGGACAGTTGGGAGGTTCTTCCTTTGGAGCCTGATCGTTGTCGCCTCGTCGGCAGCGGCGCTGAGCGCGCTGTTCGGTTACTTCGTCTACTCGCCCGATCCCGAGATTCCGCGGCTGTCCGGCGTGCTGACCAAGGGGACGATCGAGGTGGGCGGGCTGGCGCGGCTCTATAGGCTCTACGTGCCGGGCGGACTCGCGAAGGGGGCACCGCTGGTCGTGGTGATGCACGGTTCGGGTCAGAACGGCGCGCAAATGCGAATCGAGACGGGGTACGGATTCGACCGCCTGGCCGACAAAAATGGCTTCGCGGTCGTCTATCCCAATGCGTACGAGGGTTATTGGAACGCGTGCAACATCGTCGGCGGCGGCGCTGCGGACGGGCGCGACGTCGACGACGTGGGGTTCTTGGTTGCGCTGACCGACACGCTTATCGGCGACATCGGCGTCGACCCAGGCCGCGTGTTCGCGACCGGCATTTCGCGCGGCGGCTTCATGGCGTTTCGTCTTGCGCTCGAAGCACCGACCCGCTTTCGCGCGATTGCGGCGGTTTCGGCAAACGTGCCGACGCCGGAGAACTTCAAATGCAGGCCGGCGGGGAACGGCACGTCTTCGGTCATGATCATGAACGGCACGGACGATCCCCTGGTCCCGTTCGATGGCGGAGAGGTCAACCTTTTCGGTTTATTCTATAGGAACGGCCCGGTCCTTTCGTCGCGCGCGTCAGCCCAATATTTCGCGGACCTCAACAACATTGCCGGGGCGCCCCTAACAAACGAGGCCAAAGTCGCCGACGGCGTTCGCGTCGAGCGGGCACTCTGGCGCAACGACGCCAAATTGGAGATCGAACTCGTCGCCGTTCACGGCGGCGGACACGGCATCCCTCAGCCATACCGGCGCGCGCCGCGACTTTTGGGGCCGTCGCCCAGCGAGCCGAACGGGCCGGAAGTGATCTGGGCGTTCTTCGAGCGACAGCGGGCGAGATAACCGTGGGCATTTTCTAGCGATGTTGGGCAGGCGCGCCGTGGTGGCCGGAGCGGGTATGGGCGGGTTGATGGCCGCTGAAGTGCTTTCCCGATTTTTCGAGGAGGTTCTCGTCCTCGAAAAGGATGCATTGCCAGCGCAGGCCGAAGTGCGGATGGGCGTTCCGCAAGGCGCGCATGTGCATTCGCTTCTCGTTCAGGGACGACGCAATCTCGAGCGGATGTTTCCGGGTCTTGCGTCCGAGCTGATCGATCGCGGTGTTGTCTGTTCGCGAGGCGGTCTTGAATTCATGACGCACGACGAGGCTGGGTGGTTTCCGAGGCGTGATATCCAGTTGCCGCTGATGCTGATGTCACGCCCGCTGCTGGAAGGTGCGGTGCGCGATTTTCTAAAGCGCAACGCGCGTGTCACAATTCGCGAGAACACGCGCGTCGAGGGCTGGACATTTGACGGCGATATCTTGGTGGGCGTGGTCGGGTCTCGCGGCGACGCGGCTGAAACGATCCCTGCGGACTTTGTCGTCGATGCCACGGGGCGGAGCGGAAATTCCCTCTCCTGGCTCGAAGCGGGAGGGTTCGGCCCGATCGAAGAAACGAGACTCGAAATCGGAACAGGTTACGCATCGGCGGTTTTCAAGAAACCGCCCAACTGGCACGGCGCGGTCGACGGTCTCTCGATCAGCAATCGCGATCCCGATACCAAAGGGGGCTTCCTCTTTTCGATCGAGAACGATTGCTGGCTGGCGAGCCTGACCGGCCGCTTCGATCAACAGCCACCCGGCGATCCCGACAAGTTCATGGCGTTCGCGCAGAGCCTATGCGTGCCGGACTTCTACAATTGGATCAGCAAGGGCGAACGCATTTCACCGGTCAAGGTCTACAAGGCGCCGATATCGCGCTGGCGCCGCTTCGAAAAACTTGCGCGCCAGCCGGAGCGGTTGTTACCGCTCGGCGACGCACTCGCGCATGTCAATCCGGTCTTTGGTCAAGGTGTGACACTGGCGTCGGCCCACGTCATGAGCCTGTGGAACGTCCTCGCTGAACGCGTCGCCTGCGGCGGGGATTTGAACCGCGTCGCCAGGCCCTACTTCGAGAAAGTGCACAGCTTCACCAAGACCGTTTGGGAAAATTTGGAGAGTGTCGAATACCGATATGCGTGCACCAAGGGCGAGCGGCCGGTCGACATCGACATGCGCATCGCCTACTCGCGCGGCTTGCGCAAGTTGGTCGAAGACGACGCCGAGGTGCATAGGCTGATGGGCGGGGTCGCTCACCTGATCCATCCGTTGGAGGCGATTCGCCGTCCCGACATCGTCGCGAGGGTCATGAGGATCATGCAAACGGGGACGACCGCGGCGACCGCGCATTAGGTGCGGAACACCTGGAAGTTCGTGTCGCCTCGCCGACGTCGAATGACCACCGCCAGTTCATAGGAGGGTACCACGTGGGTGTTGTTTTGATCTGGCTGCTGCGAGCCGTCGTCGGCGTCGTTGTTCTGTGTTGCGCGGGTCTTGTTGCCGGCTATCTCTACGAGAATTACGCGTCTGCCCGTGATGCGAAGCGCTTTCCGCCACCGGGGCGACTCGTCGATGTCGGCGGACGCAGCGTCCATCTGCTGTGCAAAGGCGATGCGGCGGGGCCGACAGTCGTCATAGAGCCCGGCGCGGGCGAGCCCGCGATGCTGTGGTGGTCGGTGCAGGATCAAATCGCGTCGTTCGCGCGCGTGTGTACGTATGACCGGGCCGGCTATCAGTGGAGCGCTCCGTTCGCCGGTCAGCGCAGCCTCGAGGACCGGGCGCGCGAACTCCATGACGTGCTGACACGCGCCAACGTGCCGGCGCCATACGTTTTCGTTGCCCACTCGTATGGCGGCGCCATCGTCCGGCTTTTTGCGCGCGATCGTTTGCCGGATACGGCGGGTCTGGTGCTGGTGGATACGCCGGACGAAGAGTTGCTTTTCGGCGAACGCTACGCGGCCGTCATCGCCAAGAGCAAATGGATATTGGCGGGTGTGACGTTTGCGATGCGCACCGGCATCATCCGAATTATGTCGATGTTTGCTGAAGGAGATCAGGCGGACGAACCGCCTCTTTCGGTCGAGGCGCGCCGCATGTGGCCGATGGCGTTCCGTGCGGCCGCACTCGAGGCGGCGAAGGACGAACTCGCGTCGATCGAGCGGGCACCGCCGGCGTTGCGGCGCGCGGGAAGTTTCGGGGCGTTGGGCAGTTTACCGGTGATCGTGGTCGCGCATGGGCAACCCTTTCCGGGGATGTTCGCACCACTTGAGATCGGGTTTCGCGCAGGCCAGGAACGACTTGCCAGGCTGTCGTCGAACAGCGAACTCGTGGTCGCAGAGCGCGCCAATCACAACATCAACATGGACGCACCCGAGATCGTCATCGACGCGGTGCGGCGGGTTGTCGAAGCCGTGCGCGAGAACAAAACCTTGCTGGGCGATGCGTTGCCGGTCTCGCCCGCCGCAAGATGACAGGGCTGTTCGGCGTTAGTGCTGGCTCTTCGGCATGCGGACGACGAAGCCGTCCAGGGCTTCCGTCACTTTGATTTGGCAGGAGAGGCGGCTGTTCGACTCGACGGCTTCGGCGAAGTCGAGCATCGTTTTTTCCATTTCCTGCATCGGCTCGATCTTTCCGGTCCAGGCTTGGTCCACGTAGACGTGGCAGGTGGCGCAGGCGCAGGCGCCGCCGCAGTCGGCGTCGATGCCGGGGATCAGGTTCTTGACCGCCCCTTCCATGACCGACATGCCGGGCTTCACGTCGACGACGTGTTCTTTCCCGTTGTGTTCGATGTACTTGATCTTGGCCATGGGTCGTCCGGTCAGAAGGTGGCTGTCAATGGTGGTGTCAGGCCATGTCTTTCATAGGTACGGCCTTGTCCGCAAGACGGTCGGGCGCGACCCGGGCGCGCGCGGCAATCAGGCGGCGTCCCATCATATATTCTGGGGCGGCGTTGACCGCCTCTACCGCTACGATAACGCCGTCTTCCAGGTGGAAAACGGCGAAGCTGCGGTCGGCGGGGTTGCCGCGAAGCACAAGCTGGCCGCCGCCGCTGTGCAGGCCCGCGATCTGGAGTTTTAGGTCGTACTGGTCGGACCAGAACCAGGGGACTTCGTTGTAGGGTTTGGGCTTGCCGCAGATGGTGGCCGCCGTGTGTTTGGCCTGGTCGATTGCGTTCTGGACGCATTCCAAGCGCACGCGTCCGCCCGGCGCGTAGGTGTTGGGCAGGCTGGCGCAATCGCCGATGGCGTAGATCGCTGGGTCGTCGGTGCGGCCGAATTGATCAACGACGATGCCGTTGTCGACTTTCAGGCCGGCGACGACCGCGAGTTCGACGTTGGGCACGATGCCGACGCCGATGAGGACCGTGTCGGCGGGGAGCGGGCCTTCGGACGTTCGCACCATCAGGGCGTCGCCGTTCTTTTCGATGGCTTCGAGTTTGGTGTTGAGGCGGATGTCGACGCCGGCCTTGCGATGGGTCTCCAGATAGAAGGCGGAGACCTCGGCGCAGGCGGCGCGCGCCATGACGCGGGGCAGGGCTTCGAGGACGGTGACCTTCAATCCGCGCTTCACCGCGACGGCGGCGACTTCGAGGCCGATGTAGCCGGCGCCGATGATGACAAGGCTGGCGCCCGGCGCGATGCGGTTCTGCAGGTGCTCGACGTCGGCGATGCCGCGCAGGTAGAAGCAGCCCGGCAGGTCACCGCCGGGCAGCGGCAGGTTGCGCACGCGTGAGCCTGTCGCAAGCACCAGGGTCGTGTAGTTGAGTTCCAGGTCGTCGGTCAGCTTCACCACCTTGCGCGCGCGGTCGATCGCGACGGCGCGGGTGTTCAGCACCAGGTGGCACTTGGCCTCGGCGTAGAATTCCTCGGGTTTGATGAACAGGCGTTCGCGCGCGAGGTCGCCGGCTAAGAAGGCCTTCGACAGCGGCGGGCGTTGGTAGGGGATGTAGGGTTCGTCGCCCACAACCGTGATCGTGCCGGCGTAGCCTTCGGTGCGCAGGCTCGCGACCAGCTGTGATGCCGCCTGGCCTGCGCCGACGATGACGACCGAATCGCTCATCTTGTTTGTGGAAAAATCCGTGGCTTGCCGGGTTGCGTTAGCACGGTGGCCGTCCGCCGATCAACCGCGCGTTGCCTCAAGCTTTGTGCGGCGTTTCGGCGGCGTTGAAGTGGGCATGGCAGGCGGGTACAAGGGCGCCGATGCTCGCACCCGCTATGTCCGTATCCAACACCAGTTTCTTTCAATGTTTGACGCTGAAGGGTGAGGCCGAAACGGCAGCGCTCGGGCGGCGCATCGCCAGGCTTTTGCGGCCCGGCGATACGGTCACGCTGACCGGGCCTCTGGGCGCGGGCAAGACCGTGTTCGCGCGCGGTTTGATCCGTACGTTCTTGGCCGGTGAAGACGTGCCCAGCCCGACCTTCACGCTGGTGCAGACGTATGAGACCGAGCGTTTTCCGATTTGGCATGTCGATCTCTACCGGCTGAAGGCGGCCAGTGAGGTGCGCGAGTTGGGACTCGACGAAGCGTTGGAGCGCGGCGTGCTTCTCATCGAATGGCCGGATCGGATGGGGCACGCGTTGCCGGCCGACCGGCTCGACGTCGTCATCGAAGGCATGGATGAAGAAGACGACGATGAAGAGCGCATCGTGAAGGTGATCGCGCGCGGGGCATGGGCTTCGCGCGTCGGCGACCTCAGCGATTTCCGGAGCGGCCGGTGAGCGACCGGCAAGCCCAAATCGCGGCCTTCGTCGACAAGGCGGGATGGGCGGGGGCTGAGTTGCATCCGCTGGCGGGCGATGCGTCGACCAGGCGGTACGTGAGGCTCGCGCGGCGCGGCGGTACCGCGATGCTGATGGATCAGCCGCGTGGGGCGGAGACGGCGGCGTGTCCGCCGGATGCGTCGGCGGATGAGCGACGTAAGCTCGGCTACAACGCGATGGCGCGGCTTGCCGGGCCGGATTGCCGGCCGTTTGCTGCTGTCGCCGAGCATTTGCGGCGATTGGGTCTGAGTGCGCCTGAGATCATCGCGCACGATTATGCGAACGGATTTTTGCTGATCGAGGATTTGGGGGATGGGCGGTTTGCCGATCTGATCGTCGACGGTGAGGCTGAGCGACCGCTTTACGAGACGGCGATCGATACGCTGTTGCGTCTGCATCAGGAGGCCGCGCCGAAGCGGCTGGCCGTGCCGGGCGCCGCGGGCGACGTGCATCTGCTCGGTTACGATCCGGTGGCGATGGAGGCGGAGGTTCTTCTGCTTCCCGAATGGTTCTATCCGGCGGCGGCGGGCAAGCCGCTCGATGCGGGGGCCCGCGACGAATACTTGGCGGCGTGGCGGCCGGCTTTGGCGCGGCTGCCGACGGACCATGCGGTGATGGTGCTGCGCGATTATCACGCGGAGAATCTGATGTGGCTGCCCATGCGGGGCGGCGCTTCGCGCGCGGGGTTGCTTGATTTTCAGGACGCGTTGGCGGGATCGCCGGCGTATGACTTGATCTCGCTAACAGAAGACGCGCGGCGCGATGTCAGCGTCGACTTGGCCGAGGCGATGACGCGGCGGTATATCGCGGCGCGGCGTGCGGCGGATGCGCGGTTTGACGAAGAGGCGTTCCGGTTTGCGGCGGCGCTGCTGGCGGCGCAGCGGAATACGAAGATCGTCGGCATCTTCGCGCGGCTTTGGAAGCGCGATGGCAAGCCGCGCTATACGCAATTTTTGCCGCGGATGTGGGGCTATCTCGCGCGCGATCTGAATCACCCGGCGCTTGCGCCGCTGAAGGCTTGGTTCGATCGGCATGTGCCTGAGGCGTGGCGCGGGACATTGGGGAACTGAGTTGCGATGGCGATGAAACCGACGCGTGGAATGGTTTTGGCGGCGGGGTTGGGCACGCGCATGCGGCCGCTGACGAATGATCGGCCGAAGTCGCTGATCGTGGTGGCGGGGCGCACGCTGCTGGATCACGCGATCGACCGGTTCAAGGACGCCGGGATCACGACGGTCATCGTCAACGTGCACTACAAGGGACAGATGGTGATCGATCATCTGAAGAAGCGCACGGATGTCGAGATCATCATTCAGGACGAGCGCGACAAGTTGCTGGATACAGGCGGGGCTTTGAAGAAGGCGTTGCCGCTGTTCAAGGGCGAGCCGGTCTTCACCTACAACAGTGATTCCATCTGGCTTGAGAGTCTGGGCTCGAACCTCACGCGCATGGCGCAGCGGTGGGAAGACGCCGAGATGGACTGTCTGATGCTGATGGCGCCGACGTTCAACTCCATCGGCTACGACGGGCGCGGCGATTTCACGATGGACACGGTTGGCCGGCTCTCGCGCCGTCAGCCGCAGCGCGTGACACCGTTCGCTTGGCCGGGCGTGCAGATTATTCATCCGCGTTTGATTGAGCGCGCGACGGATGAGGTGTTCTCGACCAACCGCCTTTGGGACATTGCGATCGAGGAGGGGCGGTTGTTCGGCATCCGCCTCGACGGCAAGTGGATGCATATCGGTACGCCTGACGCGAAGGACGAGGCCGACGCCTTTCTGGATGTGTACCATGTCGAACGGTAGCTGACGCCATATGCGCGGGATCAACCTCTTCACGATCCCGGCAGGCGCGGCTTTCGCGGATGAACTCGCGCGTGGTGTGCTGAAGCGCTATGGCGTGGACGGCGATCCGTTTGCGTTGTCGCGGGCGTTGATCCTTGTGCCGACGCGGCGCGCGATCCGAACTCTGGGCGAAGCGTTTGCGCGGGTGTCGACCGGCGGCGTGACCGTATTGCCGCGCATGCGGGCGCTCGGCGATTTCGACGAGACGCCGTCGCCGCTGGACGATCCGGCGGCCTATGACGTGGCCGCCGAGGTGGTGCCGGACATGCCGCCGCCGCTGTCGCCGTTGCGGCGCGAGTTCTTGCTCACCATGCTGATCCAGCGTTGGGCGCAGAACGCAGCGAAAGACGAGGAGCGCAGTGCGTTGCGCGCGACGACGCCAGCGTTGGCGCTAAAGCTCGCGCGCGAGCTTGCGAGTTTGCTCGATCAAGCGACGGCGGAAGGGTTGGCGTGGGAGCGGTTGAAGACCATCGTTCCGGAAGACCTGTCGCTGCATTGGGAGCAGACGGTTCAGTTCCTCAGCATTTTGACCGAGCAATGGCCGGGCTTGCTCGCGGCGGAGAAGGCGTCGGATCCGGCAGCGCACCGTGATGCGGCGCTGCGTTTGGCGGCGCAACGGTGGGCGGCAACGCCGCCGAGCTTTCCGGTCATCGCCGCCGGTTCGACGGGTAGCGTGCCGGCGACGGCGGAGTTGCTGCGCACGATCGCTTACATGCCGAACGGCGCCGTCGTGTTGCCGGGCATCGACTTGGGGCTCGATCGCGCGGCGTGGGATGCGGCGGAGTCCGGGCATCCGCAGCACGGCATGCGGCAGTTGCTCGAGAAGTTGGACGCGACGCGGTTGGACGTCGAATTGTGGGGCGAGGGCGGCGATCCGCGCGCGGCGCGGTCGCGTTTGATCGCAGAAGCTCTGCGGCCGGCCGAGACGACGCCGGCGTGGCGTGATTTCGTCAGCGATGAGCGCGGTGTGATTGAGGAAGGTTTGCGCGGGCTGTCGATGTTCGCGGCGCGCACGCCGTCGGAGGAGGCGCTGGCGATTGCTTGCGCGTTGCGGGCGGCGGTCGAGGTGCCGGGGAAGACGGCGGCTCTGGTGACGCCGGATCGCGTCTTGGGGCGGCGCGTGGCGAGCGAGTTGAAGCGCTGGGG
>JAEUMM010000260.1 GCA_016792645.1 Alphaproteobacteria bacterium
GGACTCGTTCGCCTTCACGATCAGCCGGTCGAGCTTCACCAAATCGCCCGCGACGACCGCGTCCGCAATCTCATCCGCCTCGACCGCACCGCTGTCGCCGATCAACGTCACGGCCTCCGCGCGCGTCAGCACGCCGCCGCCAGATCCCATATAGGCGCTGAGCTTCTCAAGCTCGCTGCGCAACAGCCGCCGATCCGCTTGCAGCGCATCGGTCAAATAGGCAAGCGCATCCGCCTCCGCCTTCCAACCGCTCGCCTCCAACGCCTCGCGGATAAGCCGCGACGCGTCCTCCGGCTTATCGTCGTAACATTCGATCGCGCCGGCGCCCTTCGCGCCCTCGAACAGCTTGCGCAACGACGACGTCTTGGTCAGCTCACCCGCCTCAACGACGATGAACGCATCGCCGACCGGCGCTTCGATAAACGCGCCGATCGTCTCCGACAGTCCGTCCGTCGCATCGCGCACGCGTACGACGCGCCGCCCGCCGAACATCGAGATCGCCCCGACCTCGTCCCCCAGCCGCGCAGGATCCTTGCGCAACACGTCCGCGCCCAGATCGGCCACCCGGAAGCCATCATTCAAATCAGGCACGATAGAGCGCGCACAAGCGTCCGCGCGTTCGCGCACGAGCCCCGTGTTGGAGCCGAACAGAAGAACGGCGACCCAGGTCTTCGGGGGACTGGCGCTATGTTTGTCGGCGTCGGACGAGGAGACCCGCGTCAACCCGGGTTCGCCTCGGAACCAAACCGGTTCTCGAAATAGAGGCCCAGGCGCAAACGAACGTCTTCGCCGACTTCACGCGCCGCACGCTCCTGCGCATCGCGCTCGGCCGACTGCGTCGCAAACTGCGAGTCGACGACGTTGTAAGCGGCGATCGCGCGCGCCGTACCGTGATCCAAAACCTCGCCCGAAACGGAATCGCGCAATTCGTACTTCGCGATCAGCGAATAGTTGTAACGCGTGATCTGCGTATTCTCCTGAATCGCCAGACCTTCCTTCACGTCCTCAAGCTTGATCGTCAGGCGATAGGCGGCAGCCCCCGGCGTGCCCGCCGGTGTCAACGCATCCATCAGCTGATTGCGCAAGTGAACGCCCTGGCGTCCCGGGATCGGCTCGACGAACACTTGGCTGAAATAATTGCTGACGCCTTCCGGCGTCGTGCCGACGGCATAGAGCGGCTTGAACCCGCAGCCGCTCAACGACAAAGCGGCGGCTACGCCCAACGCCAACCCAAAGACCTTACGCATGCCGCTTGCTCCGCTCCAACCGTCAGACAACCACATTCGCGATCCGGTTCGGCACGATAATGACCTTTTTGACCGGTTTCCCGTCAATGGCCTTCACCACCGATTCCATGGCCAGCACCGCGGCCTCGACCGCCTTGGGGTCTAAATCCTTCGCGACGTCGATCTCGTCGCGCCGTTTACCGTTCACCTGAATCGCAATTGTAACAGTGTCCTGGCGCGTGAGTGCAGGGTCGGCTTTCGGCCAAGGCGTGTGGACGACCAAGGTTTCGCCGCCCAATACCTGCCAGCACTCCTCCGCCAAGTGAGGCACCATCGGGTTCATCAGCACGACCAGCGTCTCCAACGCCTCGCGCATCGCCCACTGATCCGCCTCGCTCGCGGGTTTGAAATCGCTCAGCGCATTGACGTACTCGTACATGCGCGCGACCGCCTTGTTGAACCGGAACCGGTCCAAGTCCTCGGTCACCGCCGCGATCGTCCGATGCGTCACCTGCCGGATGGCCAGCGCCTCATGCCCAAACCCGTCCGGCGCGACAGACCCAAAGCCCGGCAAGTGCGGCGCGCTCTCGCTCACCATACGCCACACGCGCTGCACGTACCGCCACGACCCTTCGATCCCCGACTCGCTCCACTCGGAGTCGCGCTCGGGCGGCGAGTCCGACATCATGAACCACCGCGCTGCGTCGACGCCGTACGTGTCCGCCACCGATTCCGGCGGCACCACGTTCTTCTTCGACTTCGACATCTTCTCGACGGCGCCGATGGTCACCGGCTGATTGGTCCCGCGCTTGATGGCGGTGTCGTCACGCTTCTCGATCTCTTCCGGGAACAGCCACTTGCCGTCCTGATCCTTATAGGTCTCGTGCGTGATCATGCCCTGCGTGAACAAACCGGCGAACGGCTCGCTCACGCCCGTATAGCCAGCCTTCCGCATCGCCCGCGTAAAGAACCGCGCGTACAGCAAATGCAAAATCGCATGCTCGATCCCGCCGATATACTGGTCGACCGGCATCCAGTAATCGACGGCCTCTTTGTTCGTCGGCCCCGGCGCCTGCGC
>JAEUMM010000268.1 GCA_016792645.1 Alphaproteobacteria bacterium
GATCGGGATTTTCACCTTCGACAGGTCTAGCTTCTCGCCGCCCAACACCATCTTGCCGCGCGCGAGGTTGTTCTCTTTATAGCATTCGCGCAGATAGAACATGTGCATCTTGATGGGCATGCGCGTCGTGTCGGAATTCCAGTAGAGCAGGTCGAACTTCATCGGCTCGCGGCCCATGAGGTAGTTGTTGACCACGAAGCTCCAGATCAAATCGTTCGAGCGCAGCATGTTGAACGTCGTCGCCATCTTGGCGCCGTCCAAATAGCCGCCCTGGGCTTTCATCGTTTCTTCCATCGACTTCAGTTGTTCGTCGTCGATGAAGACCTGGAGGTCGCCCGATTCCGAGAAGTCGGCCTGGGCGGCGAAGAAGGTCGCGGACTTGATGCGATTGTCGCCTTTGGCCGCCATGTAAGCGAGCGTCGCCGAGAGTAGCGTGCCGCCGATGCAGTAGCCGATGGCGTTCACTTCCTTTTCGCCCGTCGCTTTTTCGATGGCGTCGAGGGCCGCGAAGATGCCTTCGCGCATGTAGTCTTCGAACGTCTTTTGCGCGAGCGCGCCGTCGGGGTTGACCCACGAGGCCACGAACACCGTGTAGCCCTTCGCGGTCGCCCATTTCACGAACGAGTTTTTCTCACCGAGGTCGAGGATGTAATACTTGTTGATCCACGGCGGGAAGATCACGAGCGGGCGTTCGTATTGTTCCTCGGTCGTGGGCTCGTATTGGATGAGCTGCATCAGATCGTTTTGGAAAACGATCTTGCCGGGGGTCAGCGCCAGATTGCGGCCGACCTCGAAGTATTCCATGTCGGTTTGGCGGATCGCGAGCTGGCCTTTGCCACGCTCCAGATCCTTCAGCAGGTTGTTCAGGCCCTTGACCAGGTTGTCGCCGTTCGAGTTGAACGTCTCGCGCAGAACCTCGGGGTTCGTGAAGAGGAAGTTCGTGGGCGAGAGCGCGTCGGCGAATTGCTTCGTATAGAAATCCACCTTCTTGCGCGTCTTGTCGTCGAGCCCCTTCACGTCGCCCATCGTGGTCTGCAGCCAGCGGGCGGAGAGCAGATAGGACTGCTTGATGAAGTCGAAGACTTGGTTTTCGGACCAGTCCTTGTCCTTGAAGCGCTTGTCGCCCGTGGAGGGTTCGATCACGGGCGCCGCGTCTTCGCCCAGCATGCGGCGGGCGGTGTGCTGCCAGAGATTCAGATAGTCCTGCCAGAGTTTGAAATTCGCCTCGACGAAGTGCGTCGGGTTACGCATCGCGTGGCCGAGGAAGTCGACGAACGTCTGACCGAGGTTCAGCGGATCGGATGAGCCGCCGCCGTTCGGCTTGTTTTTCCCTTGGGCTTTCATGAAGTCGGTGACGAGGCGCTGACTCTGTGCCGCGACCTTGACCATGTTGCGCGAGAATTCGACCGGATCTTGGATTCGATACTCGGCGCTCGGCGAATGGGGCTTCTGCGGTTCGGCCATCGGTTGTCTCCCGGGTGGGCTCTTTGGGGCCCTAAGCTCTTGGACGGCAAGTGATATGGCCCGCCCCCGCCGGGCGCGGCAAGTGCCGTTAACGCGTGGTCCGTTCATACAGGGGCAATAATAAAGGTGGCGTTTCCAAGCCGTTTTGCGCAAAATCCAGTCGCCTGGCGGGCGTATTGTTCGTCGGCGCACCCCCAAGTACTCGAAACGGAGCTTCGGCCCATGTACCGCCTCGTTTTCCGCGTATTTCCGCTGGTCGCCACGGCTGGTCTTCTGGCCGGCTGCTCGTCCATGCCGGAATGGACAAAGCCGTCGTCCTGGTATGACGGCGTGACGGAGCCCACCGAAAAGGCCGAGGCTGCGAAGCCCGCCGAGACCCCTGCCGCCAAGACCGGCGCGGCGACAGAGGTCGCCAACACCAATCCGAACGCCCTGCCGCCGGTCGAAGACCCGCTGGCCCCGGCCGTGGTCGGTCCGCGGATCAAGCCGACGGATAAGCCGACCGAGTTCCCGGATATCGCCGCGCAGCCCGCCCCGCGTGAGCCGAGCTCAACCGAGGCGCAGAAGCGCGAGATTCGTGACAGCCTCGTCGCCGACCGCGACCGCGCTCAGTACAGCGCGGACGAACTGCGCGGCGGCGCTCAGCCGGCGGCCGCACCGCCGGCCCCTGCGGCGGCGAAGCCCGCGGCACCTGTGGGGAAGGCTGAGGAGAAGCCGGCGGACGAATGAGGGACAACGCGTCCCAAGGGCGCGTCCTCTCGAATCTGCCATAGTTCCTTGAGACGTTGACGCTGCGGCCCGGGAAGCGGGCCGCAGTTCTATGGAGCCCGCCTTGAATACCGACTTTCACCGCATCAAGCGCCTGCCGCCCTACGTGTTCGAAGAAGTGAACCGTTTGAAGGCCAAAGCACGCGCTGCCGGTGACGACATCATCGACTTCGGGATGGGCAATCCCGACATGCCGACGCCCAAACACATCGTTGAGAAGCTGGTCGAGACAGTGCGCGACCCGCGCACGAATCGGTATTCCGCTTCGCGCGGCATCCCCGGTTTGCGCCGGGCGATGGCCGCCTATTACGGGCGGCGCTTCGGGGTGAAGATCAATCCGGACACGGAAGTCGTCGCGACCTTGGGCTCGAAGGAAGGCTTCGCGAACCTGGCGCAGGCGATCACCGCGCCGGGCGACACGATTTTGGTGCCGAACCCGGCTTATCCCATTCACGCGTTCGGGTTCATTCTGGCCGGCGCTGCGATCCGGCACGTCGAGGCGTCGAGCCCCGAGCAGTTCTTGCGTGGGCTGGAACGCGCGGTGCGTCATGCTGTGCCGCCGCCGACGGCGGTGGTCGTGAGCTATCCGTCGAATCCGACGGCGCAGGTCGTCGATCTTGAATTCTATGAGGATGTCGTGCGCTTCGCGAAGGCGAAGGGGCTTTGGGTTCTTTCCGATCTTGCGTATGCGGAAATCTACTTCGGCGACAAGGCGCCGCCGTCGATGCTGCAGGTCGATGGCGCGAAGGACATTGTGGTCGAGTTCAATTCGCTGTCGAAGACCTATGCGATGCCCGGGTGGCGCATGGGGTTTGCGGCGGGGAACGAGCGGCTGATCCACGCACTTGGGCGCATCAAGTCTTATCTCGACTATGGCGCGTTCACGCCGATCCAGGTCGCGACGGCGGCGGCGCTCAACGGACCGCAGGCCTGCGTCGATGAGATGCGCGCGATCTACAAGGGACGGCGCGACGCGCTGATCGACAGCTTTGGCCGCGCCGGTTGGGACATTCCTTCACCGGAAGCGTCGATGTTCGCCTGGGCGCCGATCCCGGAGCCGTTCCGCGCGATGGGATCGCTGGCGTTTTCGAAGCTGCTGCTTGAGCATGCAAAGGTCGCCGTCGCGCCCGGTGTGGGCTTCGGCGAATACGGCGACGGGCATGTTCGCATCGCGCTGGTCGAGAACGAGCAGCGCATCCGGCAGGCGGCGCGGACGGTCAAGAAATTCCTGGGCATGGGCTCTCAGTTGGTTGAGGCGCGGGGCACCCGCGACGCCGCGCAATGACAGCACTGCGTGTGGGCATTGCGGGCCTCGGCACGGTCGGCGCCGCGGTCGCCAAAATCATCGTCGAGAATGGTGCGGCGCTGGCGTCGCGCTGTGGGCGCGCATTGCAGCTCACTGCCGTCAGTGCGCGCGACCGAGCGAAAGATCGCGGCGTGTCGTTGGGTGCAGCCGAGTGGTTCGCAGATCCCGTGAAGTTGGCGCAATCGGCGCCGATCGACGTGTTCGTCGAATTGATGGGCGGCGAAGGCGATCCGGCGAAGGCCGCGGTGGAAGCCGCGATCGCGCGCGGGGTTCCGGTGATTACGGCCAACAAGGCCTTGCTGGCGCATCACGGCGTGGCGTTGGCCAAGGCCGCGGAGGCCAAGGGGCTGGCGCTGAATTATGAGGCGGCGGTGGCGGGCGGTATTCCGATCGTCAAGGCGTTGCGTGAAGGCCTGGGCGCCAATCGCGTCGAGCGCGTCTACGGAATCTTGAACGGGACTTGCAACTACATCCTGACGACGATGGAATCCTCGGGACGATCGTTTGCCGACGTGTTGGCCGAGGCGCAGCGGTTAGGTTACGCGGAGGCTGATCCGACGTTCGATATCGGCGGCATGGATACCGCGCATAAGCTGTGTCTGCTGGCGGCCGTGGCGTTCGGGAATGCGCCTGCGCTGGACGAGATTCACGTCGAAGGGATCGAGCGCGTTTCGCCGATGGACATCATGTTCGCGCGCGAGTTCGGTTTCCGCATCAAGCTGCTTGGACTTGCGAGCCGCGTGAACGGCGGGATCGAGCAGCGTGTGCATCCGGCGATGGTGCCGCTGGGGACGCCGCTGGCCGACGTCGACGGCGTGTTCAACGCAGTGGTCGCGGACTGCAATCTTGCCGGCAAGTCCGTCTATGAGGGACGCGGTGCCGGCGCGGGGCCGACGGCGTCTGCCGTGATGTCGGACGTGCTTGACGTCGCGCGGGGCGTGCGGCTGCCGACATTCGGCGCGCCGGCGGTGCACATCGGGCGGCCCAAAGTGGCGTCAATGGGCGCGCATGTCGGTGCGTGCTATCTGCGATTTACGGTGATCGATCGTCCGGGCGTGATCGCGGTGTTGTCGCGGTGTCTGGCCGATCAGTCGATTTCGATCGAAAGCATGCTGCAGCGTTCGCGTTCGCCGGGCGAGGCCGTGCCGGTCGTCATGATCACGCATGAGGCGAGCGAACTATCGATGGTCAAAGCCCTGAGCGCCGTCGTCGCGACGGGCGTCGTCACGGAGCAACCGTGCATGATTAGGATGGAACGTTTCTGAGGGGGACTATGAAGGACATTCAAACGGACGCCACCGGCCTTGAGCGCATTCTGACGCTTGAGCTTGCGCGCGTGACGGAAGCCGCCGCCATTGCCGCTTACGAACAAGTCGGGCGCGGGAACGAACATGAAGCCGACAAGGCGGCCGTCGATGCGATGCGGACGGCGCTTAACTTGTGCAACATCGACGGCACGGTTGTGATCGGCGAGGGCGAGCGGGACGAAGCGCCGATGCTGTTCATCGGCGAGAAGGTCGGCACGGGCAAAGGTCCGAAGGTCGATATCGCGCTCGATCCGCTGGAGGGCACGACGCTGACCGCGAAGGCGATGGCCAATGCGCTGGCCGTTGTTGCCATCGCCGAGGGCGGCAGTCTGCTGCATGCGCCCGACACCTACATGGACAAGATTGCGGTTGGCGGCGGGTATCCGGACGGCGTCGTCGATCTCGACGCCGATCCGCGTCAGAACATTGAGCGGCTGGCGAAAGCCAAGGGCGTGAGTCCGCGCGAGATCAGGGCGTGTATTCTGGACCGGCCACGGCATGCGGAATTGATCACCAAGGTGCGCGACACCGGGGCCTCGATCCATTTGATCTCGGACGGCGATATCGCGGGCGTTATTCACTGCAGCGATCCGGAGACGGGGATCGACATCTATATGGGACAGGGCGGTGCG
>JAEUMM010000316.1 GCA_016792645.1 Alphaproteobacteria bacterium
GACATCATCGAGTCCTTGCAGGCGCCGAGTTCCTTCAGAATTTGGTACCGGCGCGGTTCGGCCAGCGCACGCGCGATGCGCGTGAACTGCTGTTCCGTCAGACGAGTCGTCTTTCCCGTGCCCATGCTGCCAAAAATAGGCAGCAGGCGAACTGAAGTCCAGGGCGAGGCGCCTGGCGCTTAGGCACTTGACCGCCCTTGACGTTGCGGCATCGCCGTGCGGCCTGTTTTCCGCCTGTGCCAGGAACCCTCTGCATCGAGCTGGCGTTACCTTCAACGACTCGGCGGACGATCCGTCGCGAGCGCTTTTTGGAGGACATCCTCATGTTGACTTGGGCTCTTGGGTTCTTGGTCGTTGCCGTGATTGCTGGCCTGTTCGGTTTCGGATTGATTGCGTCGGCTTCGGCAGGCATCGCGCAGATCATCTTCTTCGTGTTCATCGCGCTGTTTGTTCTAAGCTTGATTTTCGGGTTGGTGCGCACGCCCCCGGCGACTTGAACTGACGGGCTACGGCTTCCATTCGCAGCGCCACGTCTTCAGACCTGAGCCCGGATTTGTTCCCGCCGCGCGACGATGGAAGCCGTGCTTCTCGTAGAAACGCACCGCGCGGGGATTGTCCTGGTTCACTTCGAGCCTAAGGCCGCGCGGCGACGCAGACTTGGCATGAGCGACGAGTAGGCCGGCGACGCCCTTGCTCCAGTAGGCGGGAGCGACGGCCAGCTGCTCTATATGGCCACTCGACTTATCGAGCGTGATGAATCCTGCCATCTGGCCGTTTGCGGAATTGAATGCACACGTCACCTGTACGCCTCTATCGTGCATCGCCGTCAGGTGATCTACAAACCAACCCCGGCGCGCTTCAAAATCGATCGCAGGCATCGCGTCGCTCCACGCCGATACCCAAAGGTCCGTTAGTTCGGGCAGATGCGCGACGTCGTAGGCAAGCAGAATGAAACCGGCGCTCACTGCGCGGCTTGTGGCTTGCGCTGGCCAATGACGACGTGGTCGCCGGTAAATCCCTGACGCGGTTGCGGGTGCAGCCTCGGCACGTCGACCGCCGGCGCCTGCGACGCCTCAGCGTACTCGGCGTGACGAACAGTGTCGGCTTCGTCAGCCGGGCGCACGATGTCGCCCTCGACAGACACACCCGACGCTTCGGCGGCGGCTTGGTCGGCGGCCTTTTGCTCCGCGCCCGCAATGGCTTCGCGGTGCTGGCGCAGGAAGGGTGAGACATCCTTCAGCTCGTCATAGAGTCCGAAGGTCAAGCGCTTGGCCCGAGCGATCAGCTGCGTATAGTCGTACGATGTGATGCGAACGTTGCGGTAGCGGCCTTCGACGCGCGGGTTGGCCTCCAATTCATCGACGTTGCCGCCGACGACGAAGACCTCGACGGGATCGCGTTCGCGCACATGGCCGCCGCGAATGAGTTCGCGGACATTGTTCCAGGCCTGCAGCTGTTGCTCGGCACCAACGGTGACGCGCGCGTTCTTCAGTTCGACGACCAGCGTCGGGTCGCCATCCTTGTTCTGCCCCGGCGTCAGCGACGCGCCGACGGCCGGCTTCGATACGGCCCCGATCTGCGGATCCACACCGAAGCGGCCCTCCGCGACGACGTATTCCGGTTCGAACACCCACATCGTGCGTTCGAGCATGTCCGAGGCGTCGCGATCGCCGTGCGAGTGCGGGTCCGCCCAAATCATTTCCATTTCGGCAACCGCGGCGAGACGGCCCTTCAGACGGTCTAGCGCTGCTGCAATGCCGTGCGGGCCCCACTCGGCGGTCGCCTGGTGCAACATCTCAGCCTCGTGCTCGCTTACGCCAAGCAGGTGGGCGCTGACCTCGGCGGGTGTCTTCAAGCCAAGGCGAAGCCACTCCACCAAAATGCCGGCCTCCGCCAGTTTGGTGACGAGGCGGTTCACTTCCTTGGGGTCGACATTGGCGGGCACGTCGACAGCCGCAGCTGCCGCGCCAGCGGCCTTGACGTCCCTTGTTGTTGAGAGGGCGAGTTTCAGCCCGCGGTTGTCCTGAGACACACGCTCAAAGTGCATGCGAACGTAAGCGCGACGGCGCTCTTCGAGCCACATGACCGCCAAGGCAGCCGCCAACGGGGCAGCAACGCCCAAAACGAACAGAATCAGCGATCCCATAAGCTGGGCCCCCCGGCACCGGTACGCAAAGTCACTGTCCCCTAGGTTGTACTGTATAGCAGGTTAACCACGGAGGGTAGCAACCTGTAATTGATTCATCATTAGACGTTGCGCGGCGGCCCCGCCCCGCCAGCCCCCCAAACTAGCGCGCACTTCGCGCCGTTCGGCGGCTGGGACGCTCTCACCCGCTCGTGAACCATCTCAGCGAAATTTAACGGGCGTGTGTCCGGCGACTTATGTTGTCTGTGTACGGAGGGTTCGCGGGGGGGAAAATGCGCACTCGACGGGGGGAAACGCTCGCGCGGCTCGGTGCGCGGGTGACAATGGTGCTTGGCACGATGCTTGGAGCGGCCGCCGCCGACCAAGCAGCGGCGGGGGCGCCGACACGAGATTTCGGGACGTATCAGCCTTCAGCCGTCGCGACGCGCATCGAGAGCGCACAAGCGCCGGCGATCGACGGCGACGTCTCCGATGCCGTGTGGGCGCGGGCGCCGGCCATCGACGAATTTTACCAGCTCGAACCGCAGGAAGGTGCGCCGGGGAGCGAACGAACCGTCGTTCGGGTGCTCTACGACGAGAACAATCTCTACTTCGCCGTTCACGCCTATGACCGCGAGCCGGACAAAGTGACTGCCGCGATCAAGGCGCGTGACGGCGATCTCTCGCGCGACGATCTCTTCCGTATCTACCTCGACCCGTACATGTCGCGGCGGGACGGCTATGTGTTCGAAGTCAATGCGCTCGGCGCCCGTTCGGACGCCCTGGTCGAAAACAACACGACGTTCCTCATCGAGTGGAACACAATCTGGGATGCCAAAGCGCGGCGGGTCGCCGACGGGTGGATGGCCGAAGTCGCGATCCCCTTCCGCAGCATCTCCTACGACGTCGCGCGCGGGGACTGGGGGTTTGATCTCTTTCGACTCATCCGGCGCAAGGGCGAGCGGATACGCTGGTCGCAGATCCGCAACCAGATGCCTTCGGTGGACATCTCCCGATCCGGTACGCTGGAGGGCATTTCCGGGACGTCGCAAGGCCTGGGGCTCGACCTCAAGCTTTACGGCAGCCTACGCTACAAGCACGAGTGGGAGCCGCCGCGGGAAGACGACGTGCGCTTCGAACCCTCGGGCAACGCCTACTACAAGATCACGCCGGCGTTGACCGGGACGCTGACCTTCAACACCGACTTTTCGGATACGCCCCTCGACGCGCGGAAGGTCAACACCGGGCGCTTCGGCCTCTTCTTTCCCGAGACGCGGGACTTCTTCCTGCAAGACGCGGCGGTCTTCGAGTTCGGCGGCAACAACCTCGCCGAGGCGGTCAACGGACGGCCGTTCTTCTCGCGCAATATCGGGTTGGTTGACGGCGTGCCGGTCGACATCGTGGCGGGCGGCAAGTTGTCGGGCCAGATCGGTTCGTTGGGCGTCGGCGGGCTCATCGTGGCAGCGGAGGGGACCGAGCAATACGAGGGCCAGATACTCGCCGCGGCGCGGGTGACGCAACCGGTGTTCGGCGAGTCGGAACTGGGCATCGTGTTCACAAATGGCGATCCTACGGGTCTGACCGAGAACACGGTCGCCGGCGCCGATTTCCAGTATCGCAATTCGACGTGGTTCAACGGCGATACGCTCAAGGCCGACTTTTTCTACGAACGGAGTTTTTCCGACGCCTATGGCGACGACGACGCGTTCGGCGCGCATATCTCCTATCCGAACCAACCATTCAGTGCGCGGTTTCAGTTCAAGGAGGTGGGCGAGAATTTCTATCCGGCCCTCGGCTTCGTGAACCGGCCGGGTATCCGGCTCTATGACGGCAACTTCTTCTGGCAGCCCCGGCCGAAGGATTCTTGGGTTCGGTTTTTCGAGACGGGAACCTGGTACCACTTTACGACGGATCTGGAGAACATTCTGGAGACGCGCGAGAACGGCGCATGGTTCGGGTTCATGACCCAAGACACGGACGCCGTCTTCCTCGACGTGTTCAATCTCTATGAGAATATTCGCGAACCGTTCTTTCTGCCGCGAAACGTCCTTGTGCCTGCGAACGAGTACACATGGACGAACGCGAAGCTCTACATGGAGTCGGCGATCGGGCGGCCGATGTCGGCGGTGGCGGAGATCGAATGTTGCAGCTACTTCGACGGCGACCTCTTGAGGACGTTCTTAGCGGTCAGCTGGCGGCCGGACACGTCGTGGGAGATCGGCGCGGAACATTCGTTCTATAACATCACGCTGCCGACGGGAGATCTCGAGATCCAGATCTGGGCGTTGAACGTGACGCTGAACTTCACGCCGGACATGCAGCTGAAAACACAAACACAATACGACAACATCTCAGAGGCGTTCGGCCTGTCGGCGCGCTATCGGTGGGAGTTCATGCCCGGGTCCGAAGTGTTCGTGGCGCTGGGCGAGAGCGGCGACTTGATCAACGGCGCGCATTACCGGTCGGCCACGACCCAAGCGTCTGTTCGTATCGGGCACTTGATGCGGTTCTAGAAACGACGAAGGGGCCCCGACGGGGCCCCTTCGCGTTTGGCTTGTAGCGACCTTACCAGCGCGTGCGAAGGCCCGCCGACAACGTGTGGGTCGTGATGTCTTCGTTGAGGCCGGCATCGTAGTCGATGAACAGCGTCGTTGCGTCCGACAGCGGCGCCGTTAGGCCCGTGCCGAGGATGAGCGTGTCGCGCGAATATTCTTCGCCGACAATCAGGCTCGGTGTGGGCAGGCCGCCTTGGACGGTGGCCAGGAACGAGGATTGATCGTCCAGGAACTCGTGCGCCCAGACCACTCTCGCTTCCGGCACCAGTTTGCGGCCGGATTGCATCGTGAACGGATATGCGAAGCGCGCGCCGATGTTGCTTTTCAACGTATCGAAGTCAGACTCGAAAACGTTGAGGAGCGTGCCCGTGCCCGTTTCGCTGTAGGCGTCCGTCTCAAGATGCGCATAGCTCAACGCAACCAAAGGCTGGATGCGGAAGCCGCTTTGCGTTTCGAAGATTTTACCGGCTTCGACGTAGCCCGAGATCGTCGTGCCGTCGTAGTCGCCGAAGGCCTGCGTGCCGATGCCGAAGCGGTTCACTTCGATGTCGTGCCAGATGACGCTGGCGTTCGCGTTCAAGTAGAGACGCGTATCGCCGTAGGACATATAGGCGCCGAGTTCGAGGCTGTCGACTTCGGCGTTGTCGGGCAGACCGTTGAAGTCGATGTCCGACGTCGTCCACTGCCCGGCGACACCGGCCAGCAAGATCGGCGAGAAGACGTGATCGATGCCGACGATACCGCCAACGACATCGAAGTCCGTTCCGGACGAACCGGCGTCGCCGTCGGTTTCACCCCAGACGCCGACTGCGCGGCCCCACACCGCCGTCTCGCCGACGCGGCGCACACCCGTGCGCAACCACGCAAACGGATCTTCGCCGGGCGAGGCGTCGGTCATGACCTGACTCGCGCCCGGTCCACTCTGCGCAAACTGATTGAAGCACCAGCCGCCGCTGGCGCCAGCCAGACCGCATGAGCCGGAGCCGATGCCGTTCGAGCGGTCGTTGACCATCGACTTCCACGGACCTGCGATTTCCACGACGATCCCCGGGAGGCTGCCGATGTGGCCAACGTCGGCCGTGCGCTGAACACGCAGGTCAACGGTGTTGCCGTCGATGATTTGATCGAGCTCGAAGATCGAATTGCTGTTGATGAGCGCGAGCGTCGAGAAGTCGCCGACAATGCCGCCGTCGGCGACGATCACGTCCTCATACTCGACGGCTTCGAGGCCGGGGTTTGCCGAACCGAATGCCGGATCGAGGAAGGCGGCGATGTTGCCGTCCAGCGTCGCCGTTCCCTCAACGAGAATCTGGCCGTAGTCGCCAGCGCCGGCAGTTTGCACGCCGGTGAGGCTGGAGAAGCCCGAGCCGCCTGGCGCACCGAGATAGAACATTACGGTGCCGTTGGGGCCTTGCGTGTAGTTGTTGGCGACAGCGAGCGTCGCAGCCTGGTCGATGTAGAGTGTGCCGCCGTCGTTGATGACAACGTTGTCGACGTTGGCGTGGAACTCCGTGCTGCCATTCGAGTCGCCGACGAAGCGCGAACCCAGTACCGCCGTGCCGCCGTCTTCGACGGTGAACGACGCGAAGTTGTCGATACCGGGGGCAGTCGACTTGCCTTCGAAGAAGAAGTACTGCGTGCCGTTCTGCACGGTGATCGTGTCGTCGTTGCCGCCGAAGCCGTCGTCCTCACCGAGCAACTGGCCTTCGACACCGCCATCCTCGCCGACGAAGTCATAGGCCGCCTTGCCGCCGAAGACGATGTCGCCGAGCACGAGACCGCCGCTTGTGTTCGTAAATGTCGCGCCATTGCCGACTTCAAGCAGTACAGCCGTGTTGCCGGGGGTCGTGGCCTCGATCAGGCCGGTGTTGATAATCGAACCGGTCAGCGTGCCGACGTCGACGACAAGAGCCTGCGTCACCGCATCGAGCGTGCCGTTGTTGATGATATCGCCGGTGTAGGATCCGACCGAAACAATGAGGCCAGGGTCGAAGGCCAGCTGAGTGATGCTGCCGTTGCCGCCGCTGATGTGGCCATCGTTGACGATGTTGCCCGTGAACGTATTGGCGCCGATATAGGCGCCGGTGACGGCGCCTTGGATCAGGCCGGAGTTCGTGATGTTGCCTTCCCAGCTGTTCACCGACACGACAAGGCCGGCGACCGAGATGCCTTCGGTCGACGTGCCGATAAGTTGGCCGCCGCTGGTGTTGTTCAGGTCACCGGTGATGGCGTCGCCCAACACGTAGAGGCCGACGATGTCGCCTTCCATCAGACCGCTGTTGGTGATCGTGCCCGTGTAGTCGCCGCCCGAAGAGAAGATAAAGCCGTCCGAGAAGCCGTTCACCACCATGCCGTAGTTGCCGGAGAGCGTTCCGGAGTTGGTAATGTCGCCCTCCCACAGCGTATTGGCGGCGAGAAGCACGGCAGCGCCACTGCCGCCTGTGATTACACCGGGCGGGAACAGCAACGGATCGCTGGAATTGTTCGTGAAGTCCATATCGACACTATTGCCGAACACAGAGACGCCGACGTAGCCGCCGCTGATCGTCCCGGTGTTGGTGAACGTCGCCGTGCCGTCGCCGGACGAAATCTCATTCGCGCTGATCGAGATGCCGCCCCGGGCGGCCGACATGTTGCCGCTGTTGGTGACGTTTCCTGCAAACGTGTCGGCATTAATGCGAATGGCCGTGCCGGTGATACCGCCGCCGGTGATCTGACCGCCGTTGACGATATTGCCGGAGAACGACGATCCCTCGCCGCCGCCTGAGAAGTCGAGGCCATCGATCGAGCCGGAAATCACGCCGAAATTCGTGAGGCCGCCCGACCAACTGTTGGAGGACGATTGTATGGCATCGCCACTCAAGCCTGAGATCGTCGCGCCGCCGTTGTTGAAGACGCCGCCCTGGAACGACGATGCAGCGATCACGATGCCGTTGTCGGCGCCTTCGATCGTTCCGCTGTTGCTGATGCCGCCGCTGAAGGTCGCTACGTCGTTCGTGATGACGACCGCGGTGCCGCCCAAGCTGTCGATGACGCCGCTGCTGTTGTTGACGATGCCGCCCTGGAAGTCCATCGAGGACGCGCCGTTGCCGTCGCCGAGCACGATCGCGGCTTCGAAGCCGGAGATCTGACCCGAGTTTGTGATGTCGCCGCTCCAAGCGCCGAACGTCTCGGCGACATAGATAGCCGCCAGGCCGCCGCTGATCGTGGCGTTGTTCTCGTTGGTGATGCCACCTGAGAGCGATCCATACAGCGCTGCAATGCCGTAACGGCCGCCGGACGAAATGTCGTCGGTGTTCGTGATGCCACCCAGAACGTTGCCGCCGTTCTCACCACCGAGGCCGATCTGGATGCCGTTGCCGGTCGTGGACGTGATAGCGAGGTTGTTGACGATGCCGCCGGTGACGGTCGCGTCGCCGAAGATCGTCAGCGCGCCAGTGCCCGTGCCTTTACCGGTGAAGTAGCCGCCAAAGATGTTGCCGTTGTTGATTACCTGGCCGCCAACGTCGGCGCTGATCTCGAAGGGAATGAAGCCGGCACCGGGGTCACCCACGAGGCTCTGGTTCGTCACATTTCCGGTCACGGGATCGTTGATGACGACGCAGGTGTAGGGCGACGTCACAGTCACGCTTGGCCCAGCGCCGGGATCGAATGTGCCGTTGCCGGTAGTGCAATCCGCTTGCGCCTGTTGCGCGGCGCCGAAAGCGCCGGCGGCGGCCATGACCGCGATGGTCGACACGCGCGAGAGGAGTCTCGCCTTATTGCGTATCTGACTCTTCATCTTGAACCTCATCAAACTTTAATCTGTGGGGGTTTGGCGTCCGTCTGCAAGCAAGGGGGTTAGTTGCAGCCTTCAACCTGACCGTCGACGATGCCTTCGAAAACGCCGGCGTTGTCGAACGCCACTTTCTGGCCGGACTTCAAGACGATCGTCTTGCCCGTTTCCTTCGACGTCACGACGACTTCGTACTCTTCGCCGTTGGGGCCGTATTCGACCGAGATCGCGCCCTTACCATCGTCATCGAGCACGGAGCGGAAGATCGTTCCGCGGATGCCAATGGTGACCGTCGGCGTTTCGATCTTCACGTTGTCTTTCGGGATCGAGCCCGACACGAAACGGAAAATACCCTTGGTGTAGCGAACGGTTTGCTTTCCGGTGCCGCCGGGGCCTGTGTAGACATACTCATCGACGGTAAGACGCGAGTTCTGGCCCATCGTCAGCTTCGAGCCGTCAAGGAAGGTGACCTCAAGCGCGCCGCGCTCGGCCGTCGCGAGCTCTGCGTTGCGGATGATCGGATCCTTCAGCTTTAGATCGCTGCGCGTACCTTGCGGCGGCACTTGCGACGCGTTCGGGATGATCGCCGACGTATTGCCGACCGGCTCCGCACTGGCGGTCCAGCCAGCTGCACAAAGCAACACTGCCGCGCACGCGGCCGTAGCGTAGAATTTCATTCGAGGTCTCCCCCAGGGGTAAGAAGCAAAGACCGATGCGATGTGGCCCAGCACCACCGCGCCTAAATCAAAGAGTCGTGAGGCAAAGTATCGTCGCGCTAAGAATATTGCTACCCGGTGTGACCGGAATTCTTTGCGAAGACTGGGACTTAGCGGACTTTCGTTTTGTGGTTGCAAGTTGCATTTCCGATCTTGCGTTAGGCATATGATTCGGCCTTTCGGAGTACTTCCTTTGGGTGGGTCGGGCGGCGCCCGGTCACACTATTGTAAGTTGCCTAGTAGCCCCCATTCCGGTAAGCAACCAGGCCAGATGGGGGATGGCGGAGCATGACGGTGGGGCGTCTCGCGACGAATCGTTACGTTTGACGTGATCAAATCGAGAACGTTCGCCTATTTTTAGGCGTTCGCGGCGACACTGCAACTTCTCCGTAGCCACCCAGCACCCACGTAGACGAGGGCGCGAGCGAATCGCGCTGTTCGCGCACACCGAGTAGGCCGATGAGTTCCGACGACGACGACAGCGTTTCAAGTTCTCCCATCCGACGGTCCTACGTTGTGGCCGTCGTGATCTTTCTTGTGCTCGCAGCGTGGGTCGCCTCAGGCGAAATCAACCGGCTCGAAGAGCTTGCGAAGCTCGTGATGCCCGAAACAAAGACGGCCACAACGCCCTCCAAGGCGGCCGACAAGCCGAACGCAAAGGCCGCGCCGGCAACGGAAAAGAAGGACGCGAAGGCGCCGCCAACTGTCCGTGTACGGACAATTACCGCCGTCATGCGGCAGCAGGAGGTTATCGTACGCGGCCAAACGCAGGCGCTGCGCAAGGTGCTGGTGCGCGCCGAAACGGCCGGCAAAGTCGCCGCCATCCGGGCCGATAAGGGCACGATGGTCAAGAAGGGCGACACGATCTGCGAACTCAACGTCGATGCACGCCGCGCGATGCTGGAGCAAGCGCGCGCAACCATGACGCAGCGCAAGCTGGAATACGAGGCGTCGAAGACTCTGCAGGAAAAGGGCTTCCGCTCGCCCACATCGGTGGCCGGCGACTTGGCCGCCTATCAGGCGGCGAAGGCCGAAGTCGAGCGGATGGAGAAGGAACTCGAGAACACCAAGATCAAGGCGCCGTTCGACGGCGTGGTCGACGATCGCATGGTGGATGTCGGAGACTACTTGTCGCCGGGCCAAGCGTGCGCGCTGGTCGTTGCGCTCGACCCCTTCCTCGTGGTGGGCCGCATCTCCGAACAAGACGTGCACCACATCAAGATCGGCAACACTGGTTGGGCAAAGTTGGTCACCGGGGAGCGCATCGAAGGGAAGGTCCGTTTCGTCGCGAAAAGTTCGGACGCCGCGACACGGACGTTCCGCGTTGAACTTGAAGTGCCCAATCCCGACGGCGCGATACGCGACGGGATTACGGCGGAAATACACGTCGCGGCCGCGACGGTCGAAGCGCACAAGATTTCGCCCGCGATCCTGGCCTTGGACGAGCGCGGACAGTTGGGCGTGCGCATCGTCGATCAGAACCGGCGCGTGCGGTTCGTGCTGGTCAAGATCATTGGAGACGGGCCAGACGGCGTTTGGGTCACCGGACTGCCGCGGCAGGTTACGATCATCACGGTCGGCCAGGACTTCGTGAACGAAGGCCAGGAAGTGGACCCGGTGCCTGAACCCGGGCAGCAGACATGACCGGCTTGGTCGATTGGGCCATTGCGCGCTCGCGCCTGACGCTCAGCATTCTGGTGGCGGTCCTCATCCTCGGCACTTACGCGTTCATCGCGATCCCGAAGGAAGCGGACCCGGACATACCGATTCCGTTCTTCAGCGTCGTCGTCACCCTGCCCGGCGTTTCGCCGGAAGACGCCGAACGTTTGATGGTGCGTCCGCTTGAAACGCAGCTGAAGTCCGTCGAAGGGCTTAAGCGGATGACGTCGACGGCGAGCCAAGGCTATGCCGCCATTCAGCTCGAGTTTGACGTCAATTTCGACAAGAATTTGGCGCGCCAGCGCGTGCAGGAGAAGGTGGATCTCGCGCGGCCGGAAATGCCGCAGGACGCCGAAGAACCGCAGGTCAGCGAATTCAACATCGCGTTGAACCCGGTGATCTCGGTCGTTCTATCCGGCGACTTACCGGAGCGCACGATGCTGCGTTCGGCCAAACGCCTCGAACGCGACATCGAGTCGGTGCCGGGCGTCTTGAGCGCGGACCTGTCTGGTCAGCGGGACGAGGTGCTTGAGATCGTTATCGATCAAGCGCGTGTGCAAGCGTACGGCGTATCCAGCACAGATTTGTTCCGCCTGGTCAGCGTCAACAACCAGCTGATTCCCGCAGGTAACGTCGACACCGGTCGCGGACGTTTTGCGGTGAAGGTGCCCGGCCTCGTGGAGAAGCCGGAAGACGTGTTGAACCTGCCGGTGAAAGTGAGCGGCGACGGCGTCGTCACGCTGGCCGATATCGCCGACGTGCGGCGCACGTTCCTCGATCGCAACCAATATCTTCGCTACAATGGCCAACCCGCGATCGCCATCGAAGTCACGAAGCGCATCGGCGAAAACGTCATCGACACGATCGAGCGCGTGAAGAAAGCGGTCGATGCCGCCAAGCCGCAGATCGCGCAAGGTATCACCATCGACTACTCGTTCGATCAATCATATTGGATCGGCAAGCAGCTGCGCCATTTGACGAACGCCATTCTTCTGGCGGTCGCACTGGTCATGGTCGTTGTTGTGGCAGCGTTGGGTCTGCGTTCCGGATTGATCGTCGGCTTCTCGATCCCCGCATCGTTCTTGATCGGGTTCCTGTGCCTTTGGTTCGGCGGGTACACACTGAACGTGATGATCATGTTCGGCATGGTGATCACCGTCGGCCTTTTGGTCGACAACGCCATCATCGTGGTCGAGTTCGCCGACCGGAAGATGACCGAAGGATTCTCGAAGCTCGAGGCATTCTCGGAAGCGGCGCGACGCATGTTCTGGCCGGTCGTGTCGTCGACTGCGACGACGCTTGCCGCGTTTGCGCCGATGCTGTTTTGGCCGGACGTGACCGGCAAGTTCATGAGCTACCTGCCGCTGACCATGATCTTCATCATGACGGCGTCGATGGTCGTTTCGTTGCTGTTCCTGCCGACGATCGGCGCGCTATTGGGCAAGCCCGAGAAACCTCACGCCGCGACGGAGCGTGCGATCCACTTGTCAGAGAGAGGCGATCTCTACGCCATCGGCGGATGGGTCGGCACTTACGCTCGGCTTGTTACCGTCGCAGTGCAGCGGCCTTTCTTCGTACTTGCCCTCGTGGCCGGCGTACTGGTGGCCATTACCTTCGGCTTGTTCACGTTCGGAAAAGGCGTTGAGCTGTTCGTCGAACAGGACACCAACGAAGCGTCCCTCTTCATTCGAGCGCGCGGCAATCTATCGGCCGACGAAAAACGCGACCTGGTCGTGGAGGTCGAGAAGCGCGTGCTTGGCGTGCCGGAGTTGCACTCCGTCTATACGGTGTCCGGCATTACTGCGAGCGGAGGCGGGCAAGCGCCGGTCGACACGATCGGCCGTGTGTTCATGGAGCTGAAGCCTTTCGAGGAGCGCGGTGACTCGAAGCCTATTTGGGAGGCGATGCGCAAACGCGTTGAGGGCATGCCCGGCATTTACGTCGAATTGTTCGAGGCCCAGGGCGGGCCGCCGACGGGCAAGGCCATTCAAGTCGAGATCGGATCGGACAACCATCCCTTGCTCGACCGCGTCACCGACAAGGTGCGCAAGTATTTGGACGGCATGAAGGGCTTGCGCGACATCGAGGACTCACGTCCGTTGCCGGGCATAGAATGGGCGTTGACGATTGATCGTGAGCAGGCGGGGCGCTTCGGCGCGGATGTCGGCACGATCGGCGCGGCGGTACAGCTGATCACCAACGGCATCAAGGTGGGCGAGTACCGGCCCGACGACGCGGAAGACGAGATCGACATTCGCGTGCGCTATCCGATCGAGGGGCGCGGGATCAGCGCCCTCGATCAGCTGTACATCAACACACGTGAAGGCGCAGTGCCGATCACCAACTTTGTGAAGCGCACGCCCCAGCAGCAGGTGAACCGCGTGCAGCGCGTGGACGGCATGCGCATCTGGCTCGTGCGCGCGAACGTGCGAACCGATCAGGGCTTCAACACGACGGAACGCATAAGCGAAATCCGCAAATGGGTGCAAGCCGAAGGTCTCGATAAACAGGTGCGGGTCAAGTTCCGCGGCGCCGACGAGGAGCAGAATGAATCCGGGCAGTTCCTGATCATAGCGTTCGCCATCGCCCTTCTTGCGATCGGCGCCATTTTGATCATCCAGTTCAACAATTTCTGGCATGCGCTCGTCATCCTGTCCGCCGTCATTTTCTCGATCTTCGGCGCGCTGCTCGGCATGTTGATCGAGGGGCAGATGTTCTCGGTGATCATGACCGGGACCGGGATCGTCGCGCTTATCGGCGTCATGGTGAACCACAACATCGTGCTCGTGGACACGTTCCATGTCCTGCTCGATCAAGGGTTCAAGCCGATGGACGCGATCATCCGCACGGGCGTGCAACGTATGCGGCCGGTGTTGCTGACCACGTGGACGGCAATCTTCGGCCTGCTGCCGCTTATGTACAAATTCGACGTCGATTTCTTCGAGCGGAAAGTCGAGTTCGGCGGGCCTACGGCCGATTGGTGGGTGCCGCTTTCGACGGCGATCGTCTATGGGCTTGCGTTCTCGACGGTGCTGACGCTGTTCGTGACGCCGGCGATGCTGGCCATCGAACAGCGCTATTTCGCCAAGGGGCGAAAGCTCTGGGGCGAGATGGGCATGGTTCCGGGTGCGCAAGCGGACGCCGCGGAGTAACGTTCAGGCTGCGGTTGCGCCGGCGTTTTGTCTCGGCATCGCTGCGTCGACGTTGTAAGGTGGCGGCATGGCGATGATCCAAAGACGAAGCGTTTTGTTGGCGGCGGGGTCGATCTGGGCGCTGACCGCGGCGGGCGCGCAGGCGGCCAAGAAGTTGTCGATCAAGGTCTACAAGGATCCGTCCTGCGGCTGTTGCACGGCGTGGGCCGACAGGCTGACCGCCGCCGGGTTCGACGTGTCGGTCGAAGAGCGGGACGACATGGACGCGCTCAAGAACCAACTCGGCGTGCCGGGAGATTTGGTGTCGTGTCACACGGGTGTGGTCGCGGGCTATGCGATCGAAGGGCACGTCCCGCCCGCCGACATCAAGAAGCTTGTCTCGGGCAAGTCGAAGGCGAAGGGTCTCGCGGTTCCTGGGATGCCGATCAACTCGCCCGGCATGGAAGTGCCCAGCGAGCCCGATGAGGCCTATACCGTGTGGCTGTTCCAGAAAGACGGGACACGCGCTGCCTTTGCGCACCACGGCGGCTAGAGGCTCGTCGATCTCAGGCGCAGTGCGTTGGCGATGACGCTCACGGAACTCAGCGCCATCGCGGCGGCGGCTATCATCGGACTTAAGAGCAAACCGAAGACCGGATAAAGCACGCCCGCTGCAATGGGCACGCCGCCCGCATTGTAGACGAAGGCGAAGAACAGGTTTTGCCGGATGTTGCCCATCACGGCGCGCGACAGGCGGCGTGCGCGCACGATGCCCATGAGGTCGCCCTTCACGAGGGTCACGCCCGCGCTTTCCATCGCGACGTCCGTGCCGGTGCCCATGGCGATACCGACTTCGGCGGCGGCCAGCGCGGGTGCATCGTTGATACCGTCGCCGGCCATTGCGACCGTTCGCCCCGACGCGCGCAACCTTTGGATCGCGTCGCTCTTCTGATCGGGCATAACGTCGGCGATGACCTCGTCTATCCCGAGTTTCGACGCGACGGCGGCGGCCGTCGTCCTGTTGTCGCCGGTCAGCATGACGACGCGGACGCCTTCCCGCTTCAAGGCGCGGATCGCCTCGAGCGTCGTGGGTTTCACGGTGTCGGCGACGGCCACGAGGCCTGCCGCCTGTCCGTCGATCGCGACGTACATCGCCGTGGCGCCTTCGTTGCGCAGACGCTCTGCCTTAGCGTCGAGTTCGGCCGTCGAAATCCCTTGATCCGCCAGCAGCTTGGCGTTGCCGACGGCGACGTTGCGGCCTTCAACAGTGCCGGTGACGCCTTTGCCTGTAACCGAGGCGAACGTCGTAACGGCCGGGATTGTCGCGCGAGCCTCTTCTGCGCCGCGCAGGATGGCGGCGGCGAGCGGGTGTTCGCTTGAACGTTCCAATGCGGCGGCGAAGCGCAAGATGTCGTCACGCGAGGCGCCGCCCAGAGCCTCGACGGCGACGACCTTCGGTTTGCCTTCGGTCAACGTTCCCGTCTTGTCGACGACGAGGGTGTCGATCTTTTCCAGACGCTCCAAGGCTTCCGCATTCTTGATTAGCACTCCCAGCTGCGCGCCGCGCCCGACGCCGACCATGATCGACATCGGCGTTGCGAGACCCAAGGCGCACGGGCAGGCAATGATCAGCACCGCGACGGCGGCGACGAGACCGTGCGCGAAGCGCGGCTCAGGCCCCCAGGTGCCCCAGGCGACGAACGCCATCACTGCAACGGCGATCACGGCCGGCACGAACCAACCGGAGACTTGGTCGGCAAGGCGCTGTATCGGCGCACGGCTGCGTTGGGCCTTGGCCACCATGTCGACAATGCGCGCAAGCATGGTCTCGGCGCCGACCTTTTGCGCCTCCACGACGAAGCTGCCGGTTTGATTGAGCGTGCCGCCGACCACGGCATCGCCGGTTGCCTTCGCCACCGGCAAGGGCTCGCCCGTCACCATCGACTCGTCGACGTTGCTTTGGCCTTCGCGAACAACCCCGTCGACCGGTATCGCCTCGCCCGGCCGCACGCGCAGGCGGTCGCCCGCAACGATATGATCGACCGCGACTTCTTCCGTGGACCCGTCAGGGCGCAGGCGATGCGCGATCTTCGGCGCTAGATTTAGCAGAGCTCGGATGGCGCCACTCGTGCTTTCCCGCGCGCGCAGTTCTAGGACTTGGCCCAGCAAAACGAGGACGGTGATGACGGCTGCGGCTTCGAAGTAGACCGCCACCGTTCCGTGCGCGTCGCGAAAAGCCGCGGGAAACGTGGCCGGGGCGAGCGTCGCGACGATGCTGTAGGTCCACGCGGTGCCGGTGCCCATCGCGATCAGCGTGAACATGTTCAAGCTGCGATTCACGAGCGACCGCCAACCCCGGACGAAGAACGGCCACCCGGCCCAGAGGACAACCGGCGTCGCGAGCACCAGCTGCACGGCGTTCGATGTCGCGTGTCCAAGCCATTCCGTCAGGCCCGTCAGATGACCTCCCATTTCCAAGGCGAAGACGGGCGCGGTTAGCGCGAGCGCGATCCAGAATCGGCGCGTCATGTCGACGAGTTCGGGATTTGCACCTTCCTGCGCGTGCGCAGGGCTCTCCGGTTCGAGCGCCATGCCGCAGATCGGGCAGGCGCCGGGGCCGATTTGGCGAATCTGAGGATGCATCGGACAGGTGTAAATCGTGCCCGGCTTTGCCGCGGCTTCGGCGGGCGCTTCGCTTGGCGCAAGATACTTCGCGGGATCGGCGATGAACTTCTCGCGGCAGCGCGCGGCGCAGAAGTGATAGGTTCGACCCGCGTGTTCAGCGTGGTGCGGCGTTTTTTCGGGGTCGATCATCATGCCGCACACGGGGTCGCGCACCTTTGCGATCATATCCGCATGATTGTGATGATGGTGGGGTTCTGCGCGATCGTGTGCCGTGCCGCTCATCGTTCTGCGTCTTCGCGAAAGTTGTTCTCTGCGTCTTGATGATCTATACCCCCCAGGGGTATATTACAAGGCGTGGCAACACACTCTGGAGGTCAGCAATGACAGTCGCTCGGGATGACTCTGACCGGAGCCGGAAAGGCTGCGCGGTAAAGGTTAGCATCTGCGTCAGCTTGATCTTTGATACCCCCACCGGGTATTTTTGATCTATGCAACAGGATACGAAAAAGGTCTGTGTCTCCCGGCTGAACCGCATCGAAGGGCAAGTGCGCGGCCTCGCCAAGATGGTCGAGGGCGACCGCTACTGCATCGATGTGGTCAATCAGGTGCAGGCGGTGATCGCGGCCTTGAAGAAGGTCGAGGGCGAGATCCTGAAGGATCACATCGCCCATTGCGTGGAGCACGCAATCCGCTCCGGCGACAAGAAGGCGCAGCGGGAGAAGGTCTCCGAACTCGTCGAGACTCTGGCTCGGGCTCGAAGCTGACGGCAACACTTCACCGGTTTCCCGGCCCGGACGGCGAGAATGAACCTCGCAACGGCAACTCGCCTCGCGCGTGTGCCTGCGATTGACACGCAGGTTCACGACCAGCATTGAATGGACGACCGGGGGAAACAAAAACGACATCGACGTCCACCATCACTGCGCGGCCCAACGGCGTATTCACGCCGCCGTTTGGCATGCTTGCGATCATGTTGCTGTTGGCCGCGCTCGCGCTTCCGGTCGCCATCGTTTTTTCCTTCGTGGGCGCGGACACGCAGGGCCTTTGGACCCATCTCGCGAACACCGTGCTTACGACTTACGTCGTGAACACGTTGGTTCTGGTCGCAGGTGTTGTCGGCGTGGCGCTGGTGAGCGGCGTGGGCACGGCTTGGCTCGTCACGATGTATGCGTTTCCGTTGCGACGTACGCTTGAGTTGGCGTTGGTGCTGCCGCTTGCCATGCCCGCCTACATTCTCGCCTACGCGTACACAGACTTTCTGCAGGTGACCGGCCCTGTGCAGACTGCCTTGCGCGAGACGACCGGCTGGGGCGTGCGCGACTATTGGTTTCCGGAGATACGGTCGCTGGGCGGGGCCGTGTTCGTGCTGGCCGGCGCCCTCTACCCCTACGTCTACTTGATTGCGCGAGCGGCGTTTCTTGAGCAGTCGATGAG
>JAEUMM010000347.1 GCA_016792645.1 Alphaproteobacteria bacterium
ACGGTGTCGTACATATGCCAGCGCCAATCGTCCGGCTCCATATTGCCCAGCGCCGCCGAGATGCCGCCTTGCGCCGCCACCGTGTGGCTGCGCGTCGGAAACACCTTGGTGATGTTCGCGACCTTCAGCCCGTGCTTCGCCGCTTCCAGCGTGGCGCGCAACCCCGCGCCGCCCGCCCCCACGACGACGACATCGAAGGTATGATCGTGAATGGGATAGGCAGCCATGGGTGAAGTTCCGAAAGTTAGACGGCGATACGCAAAACGGCGATGACGCAAGTCACGCCAATCGCAAACGCCGCGAAATTTGTGAACATAAGAAGCGCGAGCTTCGTACCTTCGCGATGGATGTAGTCTTCGATGACGACCTGAACACCCAGAACCATGTGATAAAGTCCCGCCAGCACGAACAAAAGAATCGCCACGGCGTTGATCGGATCGTGCAGGAACTCCAGCACCTCCGCGTACGGCGCGCCCGCGTAGCGCGCGATCGACCACACGAACCAAATCGTCAGCGGCAACAGCGCCACCGCCGTCACCCGCTGGTGCCAGAAATGCGCCGTCCCCGATTTCGCCGAGCCAAGACCGCGCACGCGGCCGAGCGGTGTCTGAACGCTCATCAGATCACCCCCATCGAACGATACGCGACCAGCCAAACAAGAAGCGTGAGCGCCACGGTCACCACATAGGCGACGATGCCCGACGTGTTCGCGGTGTGCATCTTGAAGCCCCGACCGACGTCCCAGAACAAATGCCTGACGCCGTTCACCGCGTGATAAATAAGCGCGACGGTAAATCCGAACAGCACCAACTGCCCGAACCAATGCCCGGCCACGCGCGCAAACGTGTCGTAGCTCTCGGGCCCCATCGACGCTGCAACCAGCCACCAAGCGACCAGCAACGTCCCAAACGCGAGCCCCACGCCCGTCACACGATGCAGAATCGACGTCCCCATCGTGATCGGCCAGCGATAGATACCCAGATGCGGCGAACGCGGCCGCGCCTTGGGCCCACCAGAACGGGCTTCAGCCATGGGTCTCAGGTCCTCGTATGTCGGTCATGCGGGGGAGAATAGGATCGCGGGCAAACTTTCATAAGGGACATACGGCCGCAAGCCTCCACCTTTCTCGTCACAACCATGTCGGACCTACTCTGCGACAGCGGCTAGATACTCCCCAGTTCCTCATGGCCGGGCTTGACGATTTGGAGAGGATGGCGCGCGTTCACGCGCCATGCCAAAATCGCTGCAGTACACGGAGGTTCTCTTGTTCGAAGCGGTCATCTTCGATTTCGGCGGCGTTATCACCGAAAGTCCGTTTGAGGCGTTCAACCGCCTGGAGGCCGAGCGCGGCATCCCGAAGGACACCATCCGCCGCATCAACGCGACCAACCCGCACGAAAACGCGTGGGCGCGCTTTGAACGCTCCGACATCGACCTCGCCGCCTTCGACATCGCCTTCGCCACCGAAGCCCGCGCCCTAGGCCACGATCTCCCCGGCCGCGACGTCCTCGCCTGCCTCTACGGCGCGGTACGCCCGTCGATGCTCAAAGCGCTGAAGCTCATCTCGGCCAAGCACAAAACCGGCTGCATCACCAACAACGTGAAGTCCGATGGCGGCGCCGAGAATACCTGGCGCAACAAGGCCGTCGACGAGGCGATGGCGCTGTTCCACCACGTCATCGAATCCTCGAAGGTCGGCGTGCGCAAACCCGACCCGCGCATCTACAAAATGATGCTGGACGAATTGAAGGTCGATCCGAAGAAATCGATCTATCTGGACGACCTCGGAATCAACCTGAAACCGGCCCGCGAATTGGGCATGACGACCATCAAGGTCGAGGCTGCCGAACCCGCCCTGCAGGCGCTGGAGCACCACCTGGGGATAACTCTTCGTTAACCCTAATCTGGTATTAAGGAACCCGCTGTTCGTTAAGTTTTCGCAAAGACCATTCGGTCATCCGCGAAGGCCTTGAATTCTAAGGCGTTGCCCGACGGGTCCCTTACGAACATCGTTAATTGCTCACCGGGAAGTCCCTGAAATCGCGTCTGCGGTTCGATGATAAATTGCGCCCGCGCGGCCTGCAATTTTTGGGCGATTTCCCTGAAATTTGAAGGGGTTAGTATGACACCGAAATGCCTCACCGGCACTTGTTCGCCGTCAACGATGTTTGCCCCTTCCATTGCCCTCGGGAAGGGGCTCAGATGGGCAACGATTTGATGCCCGAAAAAGTCAAAATCGACCCAATCGGGAGCAGATCGACCTTCAGGACAACCGAGCACACCGCCGTAAAAGGCGCGAGCCATGTGCAGGTCGTGAACGGGAAAGGCCAAGTGAAAACGCGGTCGGTCCGACATGATCTGACTCTGAGCAACGGGTGAGGAGTCCATTGGGAAGCGTGTTGGGGACCGAGTGTAACGAGTTTTGAGCGAGGGTTCTAAGGACGTGGAAAAGCGGGCGCGGCAAGAGACGATGAGAATTGGGGGCAAGTCCGTATCCGTGAAGGTGCGCTTGAACCCCAGAGCTCGCCGTCTGATCGTCAAAGTGCACCCCTCGACGGGTGAAGTAGCCGTCGTGGCCCCGAGCGAACGTTCGGTCCAAAAGGCCCTCGATTTCGCCAGGCAGGAGGGCGACTGGATCGCAGGCCGCCTCGATCGCGTGCCGGACCCCGTTTATCTGGAACCGGGCGACACCGTCCTCTTCAAAGGCAACCTCTACGTCCTGCGCCTAAGCCCCGACCGCGGCAGCGTCTGGATCGACAACGACGCAACGCGTCCGACCATCCGCGTCACCGGCAAGCGCGAACACGCCCCGCGCCGCGTCGAAGACTGGCTGAAGAAACAAGCCCGCACAGCGATCACCCGCCGCATCAACGCGCTCGCCGAAGAACTCGGCGTGAACGTCACGCGCATCACCGTCCGCGACGCGACCAGCCGCTGGGGCTCATGCTCCACCAGCGGCGCGATCTCGCTGAGCTGGCGCCTGATCATGGCCCCGAACTCGGTCCTCAACTATGTGGCCGCCCACGAAGTCGCCCACTTGCGCGAAATGAACCACGGCACGCGCTTCTGGCGCATTGTCGACAAGTTGGTCGGCCAAGACGAAGCCGAAACCGCCCAAGCCTGGCTCCGCGAATTCGGCAGCGAACTCCACCGCTACAACGCCCAAAGACCGAAGCGCCGGCGCGGTTAGCTTTTCCGTTCCATTTTCGAGAACGCACTTTCTTCACCCCTCGCCCGCCCCTGGGCGGGAGAGGGGCGTCCTGTTTGCGCACCTTGAACATGAACTAATTCGTCGTCGCAGCTTCCGGCTTCGAATCCGAGAACAACCCCGCCAGCAACTCATCGAAGGCCGACGCGTCGTCGCCTTCTTCCGGCTGATCGACAACATCGCTGCCGGGCAGCGGCATGATCGGCTGGCCGGCCATCGCTTGCACCATGAACGACTTCCACATCGTCGCCGGCAGCGTGCCGCCGCGGATCTCTTTTCCCATCGGCAGGTTCGCGTCGTTCCCGACCCACACACCCGCCACCATCTGACGTGTGTAGCCGACGAACCAAGCGTCCTTGAAGTCTTGCGACGTGCCGGTCTTGCCTGCCGTCGGCCGTCCGTCCAGCGCCGCGGCCTTGCCGGTGCCCGTGCGCACCGCCTGCATCAGCATTCGGTTCACGGCGCCGGCGGCCTCGGCAGTCGTCACGTTGCCAAGCCCGGAGCCCACACGTTCATAGAGAACCTCGCCGGCGATCGACGTCACCCGCGTGATGCCATGCGGAATGGCGCCGCGCCCGCCTGTTGCGAACGGCACATAGCCGTTGACGAGTTCGATCAGCGAAACTTCGGACGTGCCGAGCGCAAGCGACGGCACGGCCGCCAGATCCGACACGATGCCGAGGCGACGCGCGGTCTGCGCCACGGTCTCAGGCCCAAGCTCCAAGCAGAGCTTCACCGCGACCGTGTTCACCGAGCGCGAAAGCGCGTCGGTGAGTGTCATGTCGCCTTCATACGTCCCGGAATAGTTGGCAGGCGTCCACCCGCGATAGGTCACCTGCGCGTCGACCATATGCGACGCCGGCGAACGCCCCGCCTCCATCGCCGCCAGATAGACGAACGGTTTGAACGCCGAGCCCGGTTGGCGTTTAGCCTGCGTCGCGCGGTTGAATTCCGACATCATGTACGCGCGCCCGCCGACCATCGCTTTGACCGCGCCGTCGGTCGTCATGGCGACCAGCGCGCCTTGCGCGTTCGGCGATGCCTTCTCGCGCAACGTCTTCACGACCGCATCTTCCGCCGCCCGCTGCAGCTGTAGGTCCAGCGTGGTCTCGACAACGATGTCCGTGCCCGGCCGCCCGACCAGCCCCGGCAACTGCTCCATCACCCAATCGGCAAAATACTGATTGCCCTGCACGGACTGACCGGTCGCAAGCTTCGGCCGCGTGTGCAGCGCTTCGTCCCGCGCGGCCTTATCGATGTAACCGACCTCGACCATCGACTGCAGCACGACGTTGGCGCGGCTTTGCGCAAGCTCGATCCCGTTCACCGGCGAGTAGCGCGTCGGCGCTTTCAAAAGGCCCGCCAGAATCGCGGCCTCCACCAACGTCAGCCGCGACGCCGGCTTGTTGAAATAGCGACGCGACGCCGCGTCGATGCCGTAAGCCCCCGCGCCGAAATAGACGCGGTTCAGATAAAGCGCGAGGATCTCATCCTTCGAGAACGACATCTCGAGATAGACCGCCAGCAACGCTTCTTGAATCTTGCGCCCATACGTGCGCTCGGGCTTCAGGAACAAGTTCTTGGCCAGCTGCTGCGTGATGGTCGAGCCGCCTTGCACCACGCGCCCGGCCTGCATATTCACCCACGCCGCGCGGCCCAAGCCCCAAAAGTCCAAACCGAAATGCGAGTAGAAGCGCCGGTCCTCGCTGGCGAGCACGGCTTGCGCGACGTGCGGCGGCAGATCCTTCAGCGTCACCGGCAAACCGGAATCGATCCCGCGCCGCGAGATCGCGCGCCCGCCCGCGTCGAGCAGGGTGACAGCCTGCGTCTTCTCTTGCCGCCACAATCCCTCCGTGGACGGAAGATCGGCGGCGAAATAGGCGAGCGTCCCGGCGACGAGCACGCCCACCCACACTGCCGCAACGGCGATGCCATGGAGAAGGCTCCAGCGTTTCCCGGCGCCTTCGTCTTCGTCGTCGTAGGCTTCCGGACGCGCCTTTCGGGCGGACGAGCGCCGCGGCGACCGCCGCTTGCCGTTACCTTTGCCCATCGTCGCGTCGAGATCCTGTGAAACCAGCTCCAGAACCTAAAGAGGGCCCCTTAACGTCGGCTAAACCCTGATAAATTTGCCTTGTGGATAGTCCCGCTTTCCATCGCCGGAAGGAGGGCTATTATCGCCGCCGAACGGGTC
>JAEUMM010000373.1 GCA_016792645.1 Alphaproteobacteria bacterium
GCCGAACAACAACTTGAACACGCGTGGTTCCTTGCTGGGAGCCGGGCGGGGAACTTGCCGTTCCATGATCGCGCGGGCAAGTCACCGTGCGGTTACAGTTTCGGCCGCACTTAGGGCAAATCTATCGACGTCGTTAAGCCAATCGCGGCGGGTTTCCGCGGGCGGACGGTGCGGTCGGGAACGTTTCTCAGACGGTCGCGTTTAGTTCTGTGAGATCCGCGGGGTGGAAGCCCGTCGCGGCGTTAGCAAAGGGAGCGCGGGACATGCGCTATCAGTCGTTCGTGCTGCCGGCGATATTCGTGTCGATGATGGCGGTTGCTTGCGACAGCGGCGGGGAAGACCCCGCCATTCCGCGCACGGTGCCGCCGACGATGAAAAGCACCATTACCACGATTGACGCGCCGGCAATCACCGCGCCGAGCGTGAAGCCGAGCAAGCCGGCCGCCGTGCAGGGCACCGGGCCGATCTACGAGACGTAGCGCCTGATCACATGACCCACTCGCTTTCGGGCAGGCGCCAGTAGACGCCGTTTTTGCGCGCCAGCATGCGGTGCCCGATCAATTCGCGGCGGAATGTTTCGCGGTCGTGATGGCGGCGTTCAATCAGCTCATTCACTTCCGATTCCGGATAGTTGCGACCTTCCTCGAACTGCTTGGCGAGCCAGGCGAGGATGGGGCGGCGCTTCTTGAGCGTGGCGGGGAAAGCCTTCAGGCGACCTTCCGGCGTCAGGTAGTTGCGCACGACGCGGTCGTCTTCGTTGATCTCGGCGCCAGCGAATGCCGCCAGCTGGTCGCGGGCGAATACGGTGCGGGAGAGGCGCGACAGCGCTTTCTGATTCAACCCGTACCAATGCGTGTTGCCGTCTTGGCGGAGCGTGACGAGACCTGCCTCGCGCAGCATGGCGAGGTGGTGCGAGACGGTCGGCTCCTTCAGCGCGACGCCGGCGGCGAGTTCTTGCACGCTGTGTTCGCGCGTGGCGAGGAGGCCCAGCAGGCGCAGGCGGCTTTCGTGCGCGAGCGCTTTCAAGAATTGCAGCACCATGGCGGGATCCTGTGTCGTCATTCAACTGTTTCGATGTTTATCTAATTAGACTCTTATCGAAATAGATCTGTGATTTCAAGTCTCGTTTCCTGGGTCCCGGCGCGTGGGGTTTCGGTGGGCCAAATCCGGTGTCGCCGAGCGAAAGTTGGGGAGGGGGATTTGACGCACGGCAGACGGGCAAAAAGCGGCTGATTTCTGCGCCTTAGAATACTGAATTTGCTTCGAAAATTCCTAGGCTTGGGCGGGCTAAGTCGGTATGGTCCGGCCTCGATTCACAGCACCCGAAAAACACCACATTGTCCGGTTCAAAAGACGATAAGCCGGCGGCCGGTAAAGGCCAGCCCGGCGGCGAAATCCATCCGATCTCCATCGAAGACGAGATGAGGCGTTCGTATCTCGATTACGCGATGAGCGTGATCGTGAGCCGCGCGCTTCCCGACGTGCGCGACGGCCTGAAGCCCGTACATCGGCGCATCCTCTACGCGATGCACGAGGCGGGCTATACGAGCAACAAGCCCTATCGCAAGTCGGCGCGCGTCGTCGGCGACGTGATCGGTAAGTACCATCCGCACGGCGATCAGTCGGTGTACGACGCGCTGGTGCGCATGGCGCAAGAGTTCTCGATGCGTTTGCCGCTGATCGACGGTCAGGGCAATTTCGGTTCGGTCGACGGCGATCCGCCGGCCGCCATGCGGTACACCGAAGTGCGCATGATGAAGTCGGCGGAAGCGCTGCTTGAGGATATCGACCTCGACACCGTCGACTTTCAGCCGAACTACGACAACCAGGATCACGAGCCGGTCGTTCTGCCGGCGCGGTTTCCGAATTTGCTGGTCAACGGGTCGTCGGGCATCGCCGTCGGCATGGCGACGAATATTCCGCCGCACAATCTGGGCGAAGTCGTCGACGCTTGTTTGGCCTACATCGCCGATCCCGAAATCGGGATCGAGCAGTTGGTCGATATCGTGCCGGGGCCTGACTTTCCGACCGGTGCGCAGATCTTAGGGCGTAATGCGCCGCGGTTGGCGCTTGTGCGTGGGCGCGGCGGCGTTGTCGTGCGCGCGAAGACGACGATCGAAGAAATTCGCAAGGATCGTGAAGCGATCATCGTTCACGAGCTCCCGTTTCAGGTGAACAAGGCGCAGCTGCTCGAGCGTATGTCGGAGCTCGTTCACGAGAAGCGCATCGAGGGCATCTCGGACGCGCGCGACGAGTCCGATCGTCACGGCATGCGCATGGTGATCGAGCTGAAGCGCGACGCCATGGCGGACGTCGTGTTGAACCAGCTTTACCGGCACACGGCGCTGCAGTCTTCGTTCGGCGTCAACATGCTGGCGCTCGATCGCGGGCGTCCGTTGTTGATGAACTTGAAGGACATGATCGTCGCCTTTGTCCGCTTCCGCGAGGAAGTGGTAACGCGGCGGACGAAGAAGCTGCTTAACGACGCGCGCGATAAGGCGCACGTGTTGGTCGGCTTGGCGATTGCGGTCGCCAATATCGATGAGTTCATTCGGATCATCCGGTCGAGCCCGGATGCCGCGACCGCGCGTACGCGGTTGACCGAGCGGTTTTGGCCGGCGTTGGACGTGGCGCCGCTGGTGGCGCTGGTCGATGATCCGCGCCATGCGTTGCAGCCGGATGGCACGTTGAAGCTGTCGGATGCGCAGGCGCGAGCGATCTTGGAATTGCGCTTGCAGCGATTGACGGCGCTTGGCCGCGACGAGATCGGCAATGAGTTGGCCGGTCTGGGCGCGTCGATCGAGGAGTATCTTTCGATCCTGCGTTCGCGCGAGAAGTTGATGACTGTTGTTCGCGACGAACTCGTCGCGATCCGCGAAGCGTTCGCCACGCCGCGCAGGACGGAAATTCTCGACATCGATTTCGAGGTCGAAGACGAAGACCTGATCCAGCGCGAGGATATGGTCGTCACCGTCACGCATCAGGGTTACATCAAGCGCGTGCCGCTGAACGCTTATCGCGTGCAGGGCCGTGGCGGTCGCGGTCGCGCCGCCATGGCGACGAAGGACGAAGATTGGGTGACCAGTCTGTTCGTCGCGTCGACGCATGCGCCGTTGTTGTTCTTCTCCTCCGTCGGCATGGCCTATGTGTTGAAGAACTGGCGCCTGCCGTTGGCGACGCCGCAGGGCAAGGGCAAGGCGTTGGTCAATCTGCTTCCGCTGAAGGAAGGCGAGACGATCACGCGCGTCATGCCTCTGCCGGAAGAAGAGATCGAGTGGGACAAGTATGAAGTGATGTTCGCCACGAAGTCGGGCGACATCCGGCGCAATCTTCTGTCCGATTTCACGAACGTGAAGGCGAACGGCAAGATCGCGATGAAGATCGAAGCGGGCGATGCGATCGTCGGCGTCTCGATCTCGACCAAGAACGACGACGTGCTGCTGACCACGAAGTTGGGCAAGTGCATCCGCTTTGCCGCCGAAGACGTGCGCGTCTTTAAGGGACGCGATTCCACCGGCGTGCGGGGTATCAAGCTCGCCACCGGCGATGAGGTCGTCTCGATGGCGATCCTGCGTCACGTCGATGTGACCGTGGATGAGGCACGCTCATATCTTCGGCAGTCGACGGCCATGCGCCGGGCGGCGGGCGAAGAGGCGGACGTGCCGGAAGCGGCAGCCGAGGAGGCCGACGAGATTGCCGGGGCGGTCGCGGCGCTGTCGCCGGAGCGGTATGCGGAGTTGGGCGCGCAGGAGCAGTTCGTGCTCACGGTCTCGGAAACCGGGTTCGGCAAGCGGTCGAGCGCCTATGAGTATCGCGTCATCGGGCGCGGCGGTTCGGGGATCGTGGCCATGGCGATGGCGAAGAAGAACTCCAGCATTACCGCCTCGTTCCCGGTCGAAGACACGGATCAGCTGATGCTGATCACCGACGCGGGGCAGACGATCCGCCTTTCGGTGTCCCAGATCCGGGTCGCCGGCCGCGCCACCCAGGGCGTCACCCTGTTCCGGTTGGCGGAGGGGGAACGGGTCGTTTCGGTGGAGCGGATCGGCGAAGGCCAGGAAATCGAAGGCGACGCTGCGGAAGAGCCCAAAGCTTAAGGCCCGTTAACGACAGGCTGGCGTTGCAAGCGACTCACGCTACGCTAATGATGCGCGTGGCAGAGTAAGGCTGTGCGCACGAGGCTGGCATCAGATGGCTAAACGGACGGGGCTCTATCCCGGGACTTTTGACCCGATCACCAACGGGCACGGCGACATCATCGAGCGCGCGATCAAGCTCGTCGATCATCTCGTTATCGGTGTCGCCATCAACGAAGGCAAAGGCCCGATGTTCTCGCTCGACGAGCGCGTCGAGATGGTGCGCCACGAGACGGCGGAGATTGCGAAGAGGGCCGGCGTCGAGATTTCGGTCCGGCCGTTCGACACGCTCTTGATGCACTTCGCCGAGGAAGTCGGCGCGCAGATCATTATCCGGGG
>JAEUMM010000264.1 GCA_016792645.1 Alphaproteobacteria bacterium
CGGGCGCGAAACGCTGCCGCCCAACTGGCAACCGGCTCACCCGCCTCATAGCGCGTCACGCACTCGACCAGGCTCGCCACATCGAACCGATGCGCCGCCGCCAGCGCACGCAGATAAGCCTCGCTGTGCCGATAACGCCGCTTCGGCCCGCGCTCGAAATCGACCTCGCCGCGTTCCGTCGTGAACAGCCACAACCCGTCGCCCCGCAATCGCATCCGCACCGCCGCGAAGAGCGCCTGCAGGTCACCGAGATAAACCAGCACGTCTGCCGCGACCGCGATGCCGAACGGCCCGCGTGCTTCATCCGGCAAATTCTCGACGTCGCCCACAACGAGCGCATCGTAGATCTTGAGCGCCCGCGCCTGCTCCAACATGCGCGGCGAGAGATCAACGCCGACCAGCCGCTTCGCGATCGGCTTGAACGCAATCCCGCTCAACCCCGTCCCGCAGCCGAGATCGAGCACATCGAACCGCCCTTCGGGATCGATCAAAAAGCCGGCGAGATCGCGCAGAATGCCCGGCGCCGCATAGCCAAGCCGCCCGCGCATCCGCGTGTCGTAGTCGGAAGCAAACTGGTCGAACAATGTCCGCACGTAACCGGCGTCGGCGCGCTCGGCCTTGCGGATACGCGCGGCGTCGGCGCGAAGAGCCGCAACCGCGTCAACGTCCGCGATGCCCAACTGCACCGCGGTGTCGGCCTCGGCCTCTGCCTTGTCGGGCTCGCCCGCCGCCAGCCACAACAGCGCGGTTTGCCAATGCGGCCGCCAATCGTTGGGCGCCATCCGCGCCGCGCGCTGAAACTCCCCGATCGCCGCCGGCAAAGAGTTCGCAGCCGCCAGCGCCTCGCCGAACGCCAGCACCACCTCCGCCGCGTCGGGCGACAAATGGCTCGCCTCGCGCAGCACGTCGATAGCGTCGGACGCACGCCCCAGGGCGACCAGCGCGCGCCCCAGCGCCACGCGCGTAAGAATCCCGCCGCGGTTGGCTTGCAGCAATGCCTCGCACCGCGCGACCACTTCGGCCGCGCGCCCTTCGGCGATCAGCGCCGCAGGCTCGCCGATGGGATCGATGAACGGCTCAAGCCCGCTCAATGCGTCAGCGTGCATTTGCCGTTGTTGATGACGACCACGTCGCGCTCCTTCACCTTCGAGCGGAACGACACGACCTTCCCGTCCTTCCACATCTCCGTGACGATCGTCTCGCCCGGAAACACCGGCGAGGAAAAGCGCACGTCAAAGCCCGCGATCAGCGTGTGGTCGTATTTGCAGACGGTCGCCAGTACCGACCGGCACGCGGTGCCGTAGGAACAAAGCCCATGCAAAATCGGACGCGGAAAACCGGCCATCGTCGCAATCTTCGGATCGGAGTGCAGCGGATTGCGATCCCCCGACAACCGATAGAGCAATGCCTGATCCGCCCGCGTATCCGCCTCGTGAACGACGTCGGCCTTGCGTTCGGGAATCGGATGCGGCTCGATCGCGCCCGTCGAAGGCCCGCCAAAGCCGCCGTCGCCGCGCGCGAAAATCGTGCCGCCCAACGTGCAGAGCTTCTCGTTCGTGCCCTTCAACCGAATGACCTTCTCCGTGAAGATCAACGCGCCCTTTCCGGCGCCTTTGTCGACCGCGCCGCTGACGCGCTCGTCGGCCACGATGGTTGCCGAAGCCGGCAGCGGTTTGTGCACCGTCAAACGCTGCTCGCCATGCACGACCATCAGATAATTGATGCCGGACTGCCCGATCGTGCGCTGCCCCCACGCAATCACGGTGGCAAGCGTGGGAACCGTCTTGAGCCCGTTCTCGTAGACGAACGGAAGTTCCGCCTCGTTCATGGGATCGCGCCCGAACCCCACGCCCAGCGCGTAAAGCATTGTCTCGCGGTCGGTATAGGTGAACTCATCGCCTTCGGATTTGAGCGACATGAGGCCGTCGTAGGTCACTGTCATGGGCGTTGCTCCGCTTTATGGATTGCTTTGTCCCCAATGAAACCCGCCCTGTGCCTTGAGCGCAAGGGACGAAGGTGGCGCCTGCGCCGCGACGGGTCTATGCTCGCGGCCAGCAATGACCAAGGTCGAACTCCAACCCGTCGACACCACGCATTCCGCAGCGACACACGATCGCATTCTGGATGCGGCGGAACGCTTGTTCGCCGAGCACGGCGTAGCAGGCACCTCGGTTCGCGCCATCACCGACCAAGCCCAAGTGAACGTCGCGGCGGTCAACTACCACTTCGGCTCGAAAGAAAACCTTGTCCGCGCCGTGATCGCGCGACGGGTCGCGGGCTTAGAAGCCGCACGCGCATCCGCCTTGGACAAAGTCGAAGCCAACGCGGCGCGCGAGGGCAGGGCGCCTACCGTCCACGATCTGGTGGAGTCCCTGATCGCACCCGTCTTCGCCCAGGCGCTGTCGCAAGAAGTCGGCTGGTCCCACTTCATCCGCTTCCTCTCGCGCCTCGCGTGGGAGCCTGGCGTGGAAGATTTGGCGCCGCCCGAAAGCTCCGTTCGCCACTTCGAACGCTTCGACGCGGCCCTCCGCCGTGCAGCCCCGGCGCTCAGTGCGGACGACGGCAAGCGCCTCTGGCGTCTCGCCTTCATGCGCGGCGCAACACAACACACGCTCATGATGATCACGGCCGTGCGCTCAGGCCGCGCCCCGAAAGGCATGCCGCTTGCGGACGCCGCGGCCGCAACCGACGTCGAAACGATCAAGCGCGAACTGATCGCTTTCGTGACCGCGGGCTTGTCGGCCTAAACGATCTCGCCCTCGATCGGCACCGGCTGGCCTTTGATCCAAGCCTCGATCATGGCGTTGACCCGCTCCGGCGCCTCCTGCTGCACCCAGTGCGAAACGCCGGGCAGATAACGCAACGTCAGATCTCGCACATACTGATCGGTGCCGACCGTCGTGGCCTTGCCCAGCGCCGAATCTTCCTCGCCCCAAATCATCAGCGTCGGCGTTTCGATCATGCCCGGAGGATTCATGGCCGCAGTGCCCGCCCGCATAGCCGCGCGATAGTAGTTGATCATCGCCTTCAGGGCCCCAGGCTCCAGCGCATTGCGCCGGTACTCGTCGGTCACCGCCACGGGGAAGCGGGCCTTGTCGACGGCCATATCGACAAACGCGCGCCGGATCGGATCGCCGCCGCGCGCGCCCAGCATGCGTTCGGGCAGCCACGGAATTTGAAAGAAGAAGATGTACCAAGACTTCTTCAGCTGCGCCCACGTCCTAAACTCACGCGTCATGCAAGCCGGATGCGGCACATTCATGATGACGAGCCGGTCGAGCGGCCGCGCCTTGCGGATCGCAAACTGCCAGGCAATGACCGCGCCCCAATCATGCGCCATCAACAGCGTATTCTTGGCCCCCGCCGCATCGATCAAAGCCGCCGCGTCCGCGACCAAGTGATCGATATGATAATCGGCGACGTTCGCGGGCCGCGACGTCTTCCCATAGCCGCGCATGTTCGGCGCCCAAACCGTGTAGCCGAGCTTCGCGAGCAACGGCATCTGAAAGCGCCACGAAAACTTCGACTCCGGAAACCCGTGCAGCAGCAGCGCGAACTTGTCGCCGCTCCCGCATTGATCGACCTCGAACGTCAGCCCGTTCGCTTTGACGAACGCGGTCCGAATGGGAAAGTCGCTCATGCCAAACCTCTATTCCCGCCGCAGAATCGTATCGACCAAAACATCGCCCCAGCCCTGGCTGCGGAATTCGGCTTTCAGCTTGTCGGGATCGTAGTCCCGCTCCGTCCACTCGATCAGCGACAGCCCCTTCGGCTTCCCAAGCTTCAGATACTGCTGAAAGTAATAGTCGATGACGCCGGTCTTGCCCTGCTTCACGTGCCCATACCGCAAGCCCAGCATACGAACCGCGGTCTCGATCGGCTCGCCCTTGCGGAAATGCATGTAGAGCACGCTCATCAGCCCTGCGCGGTCCGCGCCCGACTTGCAGTGCATCAGCGCCGGATACTGGATGCGCTCGAACAGCTCCTTAGCGCCGCGCACCTGCTCCAATGTCGGCGCCCCGCGCGAGGTCACCAGAAAATTCTCAAGCGTAATACCGGCCTTCGCGCAAGCATCGCGCTCCAGCGCGTGAAAGCTGGAGTTCACGCCCCCGCGCAGATTGACGATCGTCTTGATGCCGCGCTTGGCCCAGCGCCGGATCTGAAACGGCCACGGCTGGTTCGTGCGCACCATCTCGTCCGAGATCCAATGAGCGTTCGTCCACCACACGCGCAGAAACGCGTGATCGCGCCAGTTCGCATCGAAATGCGCGGCGAGCCGTCCGGACGTGCTGGAGAGATCGAATTCGGCCATAGGAGCGGGGTGAATACCGCCCAGTTCCCAAAAACGCAAAGGCCGCCGGCTCATCGCCGACGGCCCTTGGGGATGCGCCCCTACCAGGGAAGAGGGTTAAAGGTGGAATTGCAGGGCGACGTCGACGCTCTGCTGCGTCAGATCGGTTTCGAACTCCTCGCCGAACACGTCCGTGTAGACGAAGTCCTGCGTTTTGAAATAGCGGTACGACACCGTCATCGACGTACCTTCCGCGATCGGGAACGTGACGCCCGCCATAAACTGATAGCCGAACACCCAGGTGTCGTCCTTGGCGTCGAACAGAACCACCAGCGGATCCGAGGGATCGGTCGCGTCGATCTGATAATCGACGAACACGCCGCCGACGCCCGCGCCGACCCACGGCAGGATCGCGCCGTCGAAGAAATGCAGGTCGTAGTAGAGGTTCGCCATCGCCGCGCCCGCTTGCGCGTCGCCGCCGACGTCGACAACGGTGCCGGCCGGAATGAACAGGAGATCGTCGCGCACCATCGTCACCTCTTCGAGGTCGGCGCTGCGATACGTGCCTTCGATTTCCAGGCGAAAGTTTTCGTCGACGACCCAGCCCATGAAGATGCCGGCCGCAAATCCGTCCGCATACTCTTCGTCATAGTCGAAGTTGATCGAGCCTTGGGTCGAACCCTGATCCGTCACGACATACGAACCGCGCAAACCCAGATAGGCGGCGTCGTATTCGGCTGCGGCCGGCGCCGCGAAGGCGACCGCGCCGATGACGGCCAACGCCGCCGGTGTGAGTGCAAAACGCATCGAAGCCCCCTTGACGAAACGACCGCCGAAGCGCGCCTTATGCACACCTCGTTAGCCGCGGTTAATTTCGTCTTGAATGTGAGGGCGCGTGCTTAAGGCCGGGTTAAAAGCGCGCGTTAAGAGTCTGTTTACCGAAGGCGCGCCCACGCTGGCCAATGCGCCCACGCCATGCAGATCAAACACGTGATGAGAAGCACGCTGTATTCGACCCCGTTCCGCCCCAGGCCGACGACAAACCAGCCCGCCGGCGCATGCACGAGCACAAGCCCCAGCGACAGAATGAAGATGTGGCCAAGACAGGCGATTGTCACGAAACGGCGCGCAACAATGAACAGCGGCGCGACCAGTTCGTAGATCGTCACCGCCCAAGCTTGCTGCAGTCCGAACGGAAAACCCTGACCCGCAAGCCATCCGCCGAACGGCTCCACGCCGCCGAAATAAAACCGCGCTGCGCCGTGAATGAAGATCAGCCCCGCGACCACCACGCGCACCACGTCCAAGGCGGCGCTTGCGCGCACATCCGCTCCGTTCATCGTCCAATTCCCCGCCTTATCCGCCGATTGTGCCGCACGCAGGTCGAACCTTGCAAACCGCCCCGGCCAGCCTTAGTTTCCGCCCCCTGCCGCAAGGATGCAGTTGTAGCTCAGTTGGTTAGAGCGCCGGATTGTGGATCCGGAGGTCGGTGGTTCGAGCCCACCCAACTGTACCACCCACGTTTCTCTGCTCGTCAGGCACTCAACCCGCAGAGAAAGTGCCGCGGATCCGCGCCGTACCGGGGCCAGTCTTTGCGGCCCTTCTGCTCTCCAAATTTGGACGCGGCCAATGTGCGGCGCTTGAGCCGCGTTGTCTCTGGCGCGGCGAAATTTCGGCACTGTATCGGGCGATCCGGTCGTGTCAGAGCAGGGTAAGTTGAGCCTGCTCGCGCCATGAGTTGGGCAAGTCAGTCTCGATGAGGTCAGTCAGCGAAACGTGCTCTGGCTGGCGTCCATCGAGAACGGCCGACGTGAGGTCTGGGTTGAGGAAGGCGAGCCTCAGGATGCGCCGGACATAAATTCGTTCGTGCCTCACGTGCCGCGCGAGCTCCTCCATCGACAACACATGACCGTCGAGCAACAGCTTCAACCAGGCATGCGCCCGAACGATCGCTCTCATCAATGTGAGATCCGGTTTGGGAAACGATCGCACCTCGCCTGAATTGGGTGCGATGATGTGGTGTTGCCCACCGCGGAACTTGGCGCGTATCGGAATGGTGAGCACGAGGTTGTCTCGCTCCCAAGCAAGCGCACCCGCGGCACCGATGCGCGCGCGCAAGCCGCCGAGATCATCATTCGTGGAGTGCTCGTGATCGGTGCCATCGAGGACGCTCGAATCGAGGCACAGCACCATCGAACTGGCTCCAATTTCGATCCGACGCACCGTCGCGCGAATCAGATCGGCGAAATTGCTCGTGCCTTCGTCTGAATTCGCTTGGCCCAGCAGTCGGCCCATCGCACCCAGCACGATGTCTTCGATCGCCTGCGCAGGCACGCGCGGGATCGATCCCGGCTCGCCGCGGTCTTTGTCGATCAGCGCCCGGCTGACGTAATAGCGGTAACGCCGGTTGCCGCCCTTTTGACTTTGGCTAGGGGCCATCGCATTGCCGCGGTCATCGAAAATGAGGGCCGTCAGCGGGAATTTCTGGGTGGTGCTTGGCCTGTGCAGTTTGACCCGCCGGTTTGTCTCCATGATCGCCTGCGCCTGATCGAAAAGTTCGCGATCGACGATCCCCTCGTGTTGGCCCGGATAGATTGAGCCCTTGTAGAAGACCTCACCGACATAGACGCGGTTCCGGATTAGATGATTGAGCGAGCCACGGCTGAAAGGATTGCCACCAAGCCGGTTGCCTTTCTCAGTGGTCCGGATTTTCGAGATCACGCCCTTGGCCTTGAGTTCTCGGCGGAGTTGATCGGTCGACTTGAGTTGGACGTACCGCCGAAAGATCTGACGGATCGTCTCGGCTTCCTCTGGATTCGGCACGAGCTTGCGCTGATGCAGGTCGTAACCCGTCGGGATCGTGCCTCCCATCCACATCCCTTTCTTGCGCGAGGCCGAAAGCTTGTCGCGGATGCGCTCGCCCGCAACCTCGCGCTCGAACTGTGCGAAGGAGAGAAGCACATTGAGCGTCAGCCGCCCCATCGAGGTCGTGGTGTTGAAGGACTGGGTCACCGACACGAACGAGACCCCGCGCTTGTCGAACCGATCGACGATCTTGGCAAAGTCGGTGAGCGAGCGGGTGAGCCGGTCGACTTTATAGACGACGACCACATCGACATGGCCGCCGTCGATCTCGGTGAGAAGACTCTGAAGGGCTGGGCGCTCCATCGATCCACCGGAATACCCGCCGTCATCATAGATCGTGCGTATCAAGGCCCAGCCCTCACCGGCCTGGCTCTTCACATAGGCTTCGCAGGCCTCGCGCTGGGCATGAAGCGAGTTGAAAGCCTGTTCGAGACCTTCTTCCGTCGATTTGCGGGTGTAAATCGCGCAGCGCAACGATCGCTTCGGTTGGCTCATTGGGTCGTCGCCCGATCACGCAACCGGCGGCGCACCCGTTGCTCGATGCCAAAGAACCGTGGCCCCGACCACTGCGTGCCGGTGATGGCCCGAGCGACATCCGAGAGGCTGCCGTAGCTCTTGTCGGCATGGAGAAACCCTTGATGCTGGACGAGCACCTTGTGGACAACGCCTTTCCATTCGCGCGTGAGCACGATCCCCGGCCTCAGAGACGGGGTCGGGAAGAGAGGCGCCTTCGGGTCCTTCGCGAGAATGGACGCGAGATGCGTGAGCTTGCGCTTCGCGGCAGGCGAATGATCTCCGAAAGCGTCAGCTTGAATCCGAAACGCGAGCACACGGACGAGCAGCTCTCGTCCCTTGAGTTTTGGTGCCTGAGCGCCGAAGCGCT
>JAEUMM010000408.1 GCA_016792645.1 Alphaproteobacteria bacterium
CGTGACGCGCTCATTCTCGTTGACCATGTAGACGCGGTCGGCGAACGCCGCGCTCGCCTCGAACACGACCGCCAGCGACGGCGGCGCATTCTTCCACGTCTTGATCTTCACCCCGCGGATGACGCGCTCTTCGATCTCGAAGGGCGAAGCGGGTGCGGACACCAACAACTGGTGCGCCTGCGCAATCGACATGGCGGGAAAGCCCGCAGGCAAGGCGGCGGCGTTACTCGACATCGGCGGTTCCTCGAAGGCTAGAGTTTTTCTGTGTTACCCGTCGATTACCGCGTCTGCCTTGGCACCTCAAGCCCGGCGCGAGCGTCAATCCGTGAAAGCCGAATACACCATCGTCCGCAGTTCGCGCCGGATCGGGTAGGCCGACGAGGGCAGAAGCTGGGTCATGAAGATCGCGATCAGCTCCTCCTTCGGGTCGATCCAGAACGAAGTCGTCGCGGCACCACCCCAGGAATACTCGCCGACCGACCCCGGGATCAGCGTCTTGGCCGGGTCCATCGTGACGGAGAAACCCAACCCAAACCCGATGCCGTTATACGTCGCCTCGCTGAACAACGACCGCGACAGCGCCGGCAAATCCTTGCCGTCCGGCAGATGGTTCGACGTCATCAAGGCGATTGTTTTCGGGCTCAAAAGCTGCACGCCGTCCGACGACCCGCCGCCGATCAGCATCCGGCAGAACTTCAGATAGTCGCTCGTCGTCGAAACCAACCCGCCGCCGCCCGAAATCAAGCTGGGCGCTTCGAGATAGGGGCTCTTCGTCGGATCATCCTGCAGATCCATGGTGCCCTTGGGCGTCGCCGCATAACACGCCGCCAACCGCGATTCCTGACCCGCACGCACATGGAAATCGGTGTCGACCATACCCAGCGGCTTGAAAATCTTCGCGCGCAAAAAGTCCTCGAACTTCATCCCCGACACCTTGCCGACGATGTAACCCAAGATGTCCGTCGAGACGGAGTAGTTCCAAGCCGTCCCCGGCGAAAACTCAAGCGGCAACTTGGCGAGTGTTTGAACCATGTCCTCGAGCGTGCCGTGCTTCTCGATCTCGCCGATCTTGTGCTTGCGATAAGCGGCATCGACATTGGTCGATTGTTGAAACCCATAGGTCAGCCCCGACGTATGCCGCAGCAAGTCGACGATCTGCATCGGCCGGTCCGGACGCTTCGTGCGAAACGTCTCCATGAATCCGCCCTGGTAGACGCCGAGATCCTTCCACGTCGGAATATACTTGTGCACCGGGTCGTCGAGTGCGATCAGCCCCTGCTCGAACAACATCATCGTCGCGACCGACGTGATCGGCTTGGTCATCGAATAGATGCGGAAGATCGTGTCGTCCTTCAGCGGCTTCTTCCGCTCGACGTCCGCCATGCCGAAGGAGGAAAAATGCGCCGTCTCCCCGCGCCGCCAAACGAGAACCTGCCCACAAGGCATCCGCCCAGGCTCGACGTATTTGCGCTGAACATATTTGTCGATCGCCTCGAGCCGCGATGACGAAAGGCCGAGAGATTCAGGACGCGCGCTCATTATGTCGGTTTCCTATGCCGGTGCCGTTTCACCGATCATAGAGCCGGCCTTCGCGCGGCGAAAGCAGTTCAGGGCGTACCGCCGCCGTCCTGCGGAACCGTGCATTTCTGCGCTTCAAACCGCGTCGACATCGCCTCAAGGCGCTCCATGTCGAGCCCCTCCATGGCCTTCTGCAGACGCTCCATCTGCGCTTGCATACGCTCCATGTGTTCACCGGACGGCGCCGACGTCGACATCATCGCGCCCAAGCCGCAGATCAATCCAACCCCCGGCAGGGAACAGGCGATCGCGCCGCCCATGCCGCCCATCATCGATCCGGCGCTGCCGGCTGATTGCATCTGATCGGCCATCGCTTGCGCTTCTTTCGCGAACTCCGGATCAAGCTGCGAATTCATCTTCTGACCAGCGACGGTCATCTCAGCCATCATCTGATCGCACGTCATCGTATCGACGGCGGGCAACGCGGCGTCGGCGGCGATAGCTACCGTGGTGACGCACAGAACGCCAAAGGTAGCGGGAAGCGCACGAGTGAACATGGACAAGCCCCAAGATCGCGATCGACCGAAGTCTATCGCGCACATGCAACGCCGACCATCTCTCTGCATCGCACCTGCGGCAGAGGTCACAACGCGCCGGTAAGCCCTTGTGAGATCAATCTATCCGGGCGCGTCCAGCGCGCCGGCCACATAATTCTGAAACCAGGCCACACCCTGTTCGTGCTTCGGCGAGAACACACCGGCCTGATAGACGCCGGCCTCGATGTTCGCCTGCACCCGCTCGCAGATCCACCGGTCCTCGGCGGTCACGGTGCCGGACATCGCCATGATGCGATGCCGCTCGCGCTCGTCGTCCGCGATCTCCGGTACAAGGTAATAGTCGTACACAAGCCGCGTGAGGTTGAGCCCAATCGGCAGCATGCGTTCCATCATCAACCCGTCGCCGTACACGTTGATGCCCAGATGTGGCTGCGCGAACGCCCACAACCCGTCATAGATCGCGTTGTCCGCCGCCGCCTTCACCGGCGCATAGTGAAAGCAAACTTCGCCCTCGACATGCACCTCGTACTTCAGCGCATCGACTTCCGCGCTCAAACCCTGATGCACGAGAGGGATGTGATAGCCCTCAAGATAATTCTCGACATAGATCTTCCAGTTGCACGCGATGTCATGCGTCCGCCGGTCCGTATGTACCAGCCGCATCAGATCGCGCGCACCGACACGCTTGTCGAGCGGCGCCAACGTATCGGCGAGGGCAGGGGCTTCGCTGTCGATGTTGACGAACACGAACCCACGCCACGTCTCGACCTTCAAACCGAACAACGGAAAGTCGCGCGGATCAAACCCGGCCGCGACACCGAAGTCGCGCGCATTACGCAACCGCCCATCGAGCGTATAGATCCAACCGTGATACTTGCAGGTCAACGACCCGCCGCAATTCCCACGCTCCTGATCGAACAGCGGCCCCGCGCGATGCCGGCACACGTTGTGAAAAGCCTTCAACGCGCCGCCGGTCCGCGCGACGAGCAGCGGATAGCCCGCAATCGTCGCCGCCACGACATCGCCCTCGCGCGGCAACTCGCTCTCATGTCCCATGAACAGCCACGACCGCCCGAACACGCGTCTGCGTTCGGCGTCATAACGCGCGGGATCGCGATAAACGGAAGCGGGAGCGGTGGCTTGAGCCTGGGTCACAGGCGGCAGATTACGCCGCCGTGCCACCCACTGTCAGGCCCTCGATCAACAATGTCGGCTGACCGACGCCGACGGGCACGCTTTGCCCGTTCTTCCCGCAGGTGCCGATCCCGGTGTCGAGCTTCAAATCG
>JAEUMM010000413.1 GCA_016792645.1 Alphaproteobacteria bacterium
ATGGTACGTGCCGCCGCTGTCGCCGATCCAGTCGGCGGTGCAGGCGAAGCACATCGGCTTCGACGGCACGCTGCCCGACCTCGGCAAATTGCGCATTCCGCTTAAGTATCTCGCCAATCTTCTGACGGCCGGCGACACCAAGCCAGTCGAGGCGGCGCTGAAGCGCATGTTCGCCATGCGGATATTCATGCGTTCGCGTCACGTCGAGCGCAAAGACAATGACGCCGTTCTCGCCGAGGTCGGCATGACGCGCCCGCAGATGGAGAGCATGTACAAGACCATGGCGCTCGCGGCCTACGAGGACCGCTTCGTCATCCCGTCCTCACACCGCGAATACGCAGAGAACGCCTACGACCTGCGCGGGTCGTGCGGCTTCAGCTTCGGCAACGGCTGCTCCGACGGCGCGAGCGAATTCTCGCTCTTCGGCCAGAAGAAGTTCCGCGAAAACACGCCGACGGAGGTCATGTGATGTTGACCTTCAAGGCGCTCGGCGCGCTGAGCGCGTATCCGACCGAAGACCTGATCGCAGCCCTGCCGGACATCCGCGCCGCGTTGTTCGCGGAGAAGATGTTGACCCCGCCGTTGCTAAGTGCAGTCGACGAACTCATCGAAACGCTGTCGTCGTGCGAGTTGATGGATGCGCAGGAGCGCTATGTCGATCTGTTCGACCGCACGAAGTCGCTCTCGCTGCATCTCTATGAACATGTGTGGGGCGATGCGGGCGAGCGCGGCCAGGCAATGATCCGCCTGCAGACGGTCTACAAACTGCACGGCTTCTCGCACACGGCGTCCGAATTGCCCGACTACGTACCGTTGTTCTGCGAGTTCCTGTCCCTGATCCCTGAAAAAGCTGCGCGCGCCGTCCTGTCCGACGCGGCCCCCGTGATCGAGGTCCTGCGCGAACGTTTGGCCAAACGCGGCTCGCCGTATGCCGGTGTAACGGCGGCGCTAGTTTCACTGTCGTCGAAAACGGTGGATCGCGCGGCGCTCGAACAAATCACCAAAGGCGCGCTCGCCGACGACGACAGCTTCGAGGCGCTGGACCGCGCCTGGGAAGAAGAGCCCGTGACCTTCGGCGCCGGCGACGCCGCGAAGTCTGCGTGCCGTCCGAATGCCGCCCCCGCAAACCGCGCCGCCAAGGCGCCAGTCTGAGGATCGACCATGTGGGACTTTCTGCATCACTTCACGTTCGGCATCTTCCCGTATGTCGCACTGACCGTCTTCGCCGTCGGCAGCCTCATCCGCTTCGACCGCGAGCAATACTCATGGCGCTCCGGCTCGAGCCAGCTGTTGCGCAAGCGCCAGCTGATGATCGGCAGCATCCTGTTTCACATCGGCATTCTACTGCTCTTCGTGGGACACTTCGTCGGCCTCCTGACGCCGCACTGGGTCTACGAAGGCCTGGGCGTCAGCGTTCCGGCCAAACAAATGCTCGCCATCACGGCCGGCGCGATCTTCGGGATCACCTGCTTCGCGGGGTTGACGATCCTCTTGCATCGCCGCCTGTTCGATCCGCGCATCCGCGGCACGAGTTCGGGCATGGACATTTTCATTTTGTGCCTGCTCTGGGTGCAGCTGTCCCTCGGCCTCGTGACGATCCCGTTCTCGCTGCAGCATCCGGACGGCTCGGTCATGCTGGTGCTCTCGGAATGGGCGCAGCGCATCGTCACTTTCCGCAGCGGCGCGTCGGAACTCGTCGCCGACGTCGGCTTCTTTTACAAGGCCCACATCATCATGGGTCTCATCGTCTTCATGGTGTTCCCCTTCAGCCGTCTCGTTCACGTCATGAGCGCGCCGATTTGGTATCTCGGCCGGCGCGGTTATCAGATCGTGCGAACGCGGCGTCCGACCTCAGGCGTCAGGAAGCCCGCGCCATGATCAGCGTCAACGGAACCACGATCGGCGA
>JAEUMM010000267.1 GCA_016792645.1 Alphaproteobacteria bacterium
TCGATCAGGCGCTTGTGGTCGGCGGCGATCTTCTCGTCGGTCACGGCGACGTTGAGGAAGATGACCTTTGGATTGCCGACGCGGGCTTGCGTGTCGCCTGCGCCCAGCAGTTCGAACTTGTATCCGTCGGCGAGGTCGAGGGTTTTGGCAGGGGCGGCTTGCGCCGTTGCGGCTAGCGCCAACGCGCCGGCAAACGCCATTCCCGATACGAACTTACGCACGAAAGCCCCCACACCCTTGCTTGGGCCTAAGCCTAGGGCCGTGCTGGCGCGGGTGGCAAGCCCGGCTTGTTGGTTAGCGGACGGCGTGGGAGGCTGTGGCCCATGCGTGGCTTGGCGTTGGTTTTGTTCTTGGCGTTGGCTTTCGTGCCACCGGCCTTTGCCGGCGGTGCGCGGCTGGATCGTATCGAACAGGCGCCTAAGGGTTGGCATGGGGCGGTGTTTCAGCCGCGGTTCGACTATCCCGTGTCACCGGCGGCCGACGTGTACACGTGGCAGGCGGTCAGTTTTCGCAAGGAGCCGGAGCGGTATTTGCGCACACTGCTCGCCTACGCGCTGTCCGGGCAAGACCGCGAGCACTGGCGGTTGGCGGCGAACCCGTTGCGGCGTTGGTATCACGTGCCGTGGCTTGGGCCTGGGGCGAACGGGCGCGAGTTTATTCACGGGCTGACGCGGGCGCGCGACTTGGCGCCGGGTGAGCTTGGGGCCGCGCAGACCGCGTGCCGGCAGAATTGGGCGCTGGCGTTCTACAACGACGTGGGCGCAGCGGCGCTGGGCCAGATGTGGGGACATGGTGGGCGCGATCCGGATTTGAGCGCCCTGCCCTTTCCGGCCGGGACGGTCGCGGTGAAGCTGGTGTTCACGGAGGCGACGGTTGCGGATGACCCGCGGTTGGCGGGCGCGCCGGAGCTCGAGGCGAATATTCACGTTGACCCGTTGCCGGACGACGCCGCTTGTGTGCGTTCGGCGGGTGCGGACGGGAAGCCGACGGCGCGCTCGCCGCGCCTGTTGCGCTTGATCCAGGTCGATGTTGCGACGCGCGAAGATCGCGCCAGTTACAAGACCGGCTGGGTGTTCGGCAGCTTCATCTACGACGGGCGTCTGAACGGTGGCGATCCATGGGCGAAGTTGAAGCCGATGGGGTTGATGTGGGGCAACGATCCTCAGTTGACCGACGCGGCGGCGGCGGGGGGCGCAAAGCCGCGGCAGAGCATCGTGTTCGAAGCAGGGGCGGGCTTTGGCCGCGGCGGTCGGATGAACGGGGTCGTCGACGAGCGCGCTTCCGCTTGTTCGTCTTGTCATATGGCGGCGCAGTGGCCGACCGTGGCGCCGATGATCGCGCCTGCGGAATGGGCACAGGGGCGATGCTGGTTCCGCAATTTGGATGCGCGCTATCCCTTCGGCTTTGCGCCTGGCCAGAGGCGCGGGTGCGCGGACCTGGCGGCACTTCGCCAGACACAGTCGCTCGATTTCTCGCTGCAGCTTGCGGTCGCGCTGCGGAATTGGAGTCTGGAGCGCGCGCGGGGCGCGAAACCCGTGCGAACCGCCGTCGGCGTGCTGGCGCGCGGACACGGCGAGATGCTCAAGGTTGACGGGTTGGACATCGTGCCGCTGCGGCGGTGACTATTTCTTTCTCTTCTTCGCGGGCAACAGCGGCAGGTCGGTGGGCAGTTTGCCCTTCGAGATCGCGCGCTTGCGCGTGCGCGGGACTGTGGCGACGTCGTGGGCTTGGCGGACCCAGCGGCCGAGTTCGTCGGTGTCGTCGTGCAGGCGCGCCGGCAGTTCATAGTATGAGATCGTGACGGTTTCGCCCTTGCCGTTTTCGAACGTGAAGGGTTCGGCGCCCTCGGCTTCGTACGCCGCGCGCGTTTCTTCGTTCGTCTTCAGGTAGACGCGGTCGCGCATGATGAAACCGAAGAGGCGCTCTTTGTGGTAGAGGCCCGTGCCGCCGAAGAAGCGCTTGAACGTCACCGCGCCGTACGGATTGAAGAGGTCGGCGATGTGGTCGCGGAATGCGGCGTTGACCGCCACGGCCTTACTGAACCGCCGCCTTCAGGGCGACCGACTCGCCGCAACCGCAGGCGCTGGTTTGGTTCGGGTTGTTGAAGACGAAGCGCGCCTGCAGCTTGTCGCGTACGAAATCCATTTCGGTGCCGAGTAGGAAGAGGATCGCTTTCGGTTCGATCAGAATCTTTACGCCCTTGTCTTCGACGACTTCGTCGAGCGGGTTCTGCTTTTCGGCGTAGTCCATCGTGTAGGACATGCCGGCGCAGCCTGCGTTCTTCAGGCCGATGCGGATGCCGACGTACGGTTTCTCCGCCTTCTCCATCGCCGCTTTCACCTGTTCGGCGGCGGCGTCGGTTAGGCGCAGCGCCTTGGGGCGTTCGCGGCGGGGCTTTGTCGGCTGTTGAACTTCAGTCATGGCACACCGGAATCTGGTTCAAAACATGTTGAGTTCAAGTTTGGCTTCTTCGGACATGCGTTCGGGCGTCCACGGCGGGTCGAAAACCATGTTTACCGTCACTTCGCGCACGCCGGGGACGCGGGCGACGGCGTCTTTCACCCAGCCCGGCATCTCGCCCGCGACGGGGCATGCGGGCGCAGTCAGGGTCATGTCGATGACGATGTCTTTGTCGTCCGACACGTCGATTTTGTAGATGAGCCCGAGTTCGTAGACGTCGACCGGGATCTCCGGGTCGAAGACGGTTTTGAGCTCGCGGATCAGCGACTGCGTGATCTCTTCCAGCTGCTCGGGCGTCAGGGCCGTTGGCTTTGCTTCGGTCGCGCTCATGCGAAAATTCCGTGCGCTTTGTGCAAGGCGTCGACAAAGACGTCGACCTCTGCGCGCGTGTTGTAGAAGGCGAACGAGGCACGCGCTGTCGCGGTGACGCCGAGGCGTTCCAACAACGGCTGCGCGCAGTGGTGACCGGCGCGTACGGCGACGCCTTGGCGGTCGATCACGGTCGCGATGTCGTGCGCGTGCGCGCCGTCCATCGTGAAGGAGAGGATCGAGCCTTTGTCCGGCGTCGTGCCCTGCAGGTGGATCCAGTTCAGGCCTTGCAGACGCTCCGTCGCGTAGGTCAGCAGATCGTGTTCCTGGCGCATGAGATCGGCGCGCTCGAAGGACGTGATGTAGTCGATCGCTGCGCCGAGGCCGACGGCTTCGACGATCGGCGGCGTGCCGGCTTCGAAGCGTTGGGGCGAGCGGCCGTAGGTGACGCGATCTTTGTGCACTTCGTCGATCATCTCGCCGCCGCCACGGAACGGTGGCAGACGTTCGGCCCATTCCTTCTTCATGTACAGCACGCCGATGCCGGTTGGGCCGTAGAGTTTGTGGCCGGTCGCGACGTAGAAGTCGCAGTCGATGTCCTGCACGTCGATGGGCATATGCACGCTGGCCTGGCAACCGTCGAAGAGGACGGGCACGCCGCGCGCGTGGGCGATGCGGACGATGTCCTTCACCGGCGTGACTGTGCCGAGCACGTTCGACATGTGGGTGATGGCCACGAGTTTTGTGCGTGGCGTGATCAGTGCTTCGAACGCAGCGAAGTTGAAGGCGCCGTCGTCTTTGATCGGGGCCCAGCGCAGGACCGCGCCTTTGCGTTCGCGCAGGAAATGCCAGGGGACGATGTTGGAGTGGTGTTCCATCTCCGACAGGATGATCTCGTCGCCTTCCTTGATGGATGCGCCGAGGCTGTTGGCGACGAGGTTGATCGAGTCCGTTCCGCCGCTGGTGAAGATGACTTGGTCGGGCGACGGCGCGTTGATGAAGGCGCGGACTTTTTCGCGCGCGTGTTCGTAGCCGTCGGTCGCGGCGTTCGACAGCGCGTGCAGGCCGCGGTGGACGTTGGCGTAGGACGTTTCCATCATACGCGTCATCGCGCCGATTACGGCCGTCGGTTTCTGCGCGGAGGCGGCGTTGTCGAAGTAGACGAGCGGCTTGTCGTTGACGCGGGTCGAAAGGATCGGGAAGTCCTCGCGCACGCGGGCGACGTCGAAGGCGCGTTTTTGGTGTTTCACTTTGGCGGCG
>JAEUMM010000279.1 GCA_016792645.1 Alphaproteobacteria bacterium
GAAGCTGAACAACGTCACCATGACGCTGGATCCGGGGCCGGCGGAGACCGACGTTTCGCCGCCGGTGTCGCTGGACGGCACGAGCTATCCGATGGTGGTCACGATCGGCGACGTCAGCGGGCGCCCGTCGGGAACGTACAAAGACCTGCTCACCATCACCGTGACGCCGGAGTAGAGGGCCATGAGGGGAAACATCATGCCGCTTAGGCAAGCGTTAGCACTTTCCTCCGACTCTCTCGGCGGACGATCGAGGGACTTAGGGATGAAGCCTGTGATGAAGGCGGCGGCGGTTGTCGCCTTGTGCCTCGCGGTGGCGCCGGCGTCGGCGGACAGCGCGCGCGTCGAGATCCGAGCGCAAGTGGCCGGCGTCTGCAACATGGGCTCGGTTTCGGTCAACGAGGTGACCTTCAACCCGCTGCTCCTCAATGCGCAGGTCAACACGAACTGCAATGCAACGCATACGTTGACCGTCACGTACTCACCGTCAAATCCGACCAACCCGTCGTCGCTGCAGATGACGTACGGCGGACAGGCGCCCAGCGCGACGGCGCCAGGCTCGATGACGTTCGGCAATCTGCCGATGACCAACGCGCCGAAGCTTCTGGTCATCCAATATTCCGGTCCGCCGGACGACCGGACAAGCATCAAGAACTCCGTCGGGATCGCGGTATCGCTGGACTGAAGGCGCTGCTTCGCTTGGGCGCCCAGTCGCTCGAGATCGGCACGTATCTCTCATCAGGTTACCGCGCTTCCCGCAAAGCGGCAGGCTTGCTCCAAACCGGTCCCTAAAGGCGATGCAGCCATGCGGCTCCAATTCGCCGAACGCGGACGTCGGTAGTGCTTGGCACCGAGCATCCCTCATCTGCCTTTCCAGCGCCGCTTGGCATTAACCGACGTCCGCGCGTAGCATGATCTGGACCGTGAAACTCTCCGTCGATGGCCCGTGTGGAAGACCACACCCAATCCCGCAAACTCGCCACCATCGTGGCGCTCGACGTCGCCGGTTACTCGGCGCGGACGGAGGCCGACGAGGCACGTACGACGGCGGAGGTGGCGGCGCTCAAGAGGGTGATCGAAGGGATCGCCGCCCAGCGCGGCGGACGCGTGTTCAATACCGCCGGCGACGGGTTCATGCTGGAGTTCGGCTCGAGCCTTGCCGCGGTTGAAGCGGCGTTCGAACTCGCGGAAACGTGCGAGCCCAAGGTCCGCGTCGGCGTGCACCTGGGCGATGTGGTCGTGCAGCCCAACGGCGACTTCCTGGGCCATGGCGTCAACGTCGCGGCGCGGCTGATGGCGCAGGCCGTTCCCGGGACGGTTCTCGTCTCGGCTGACGTCCGCAACACGATCAGGGGACCGCTGGCCCAGAGCCTGCGTTCAAAGGGAACGGTCAAACTCGCGAAGATGGCGGAGGCCATCGAAGTCTTCGCCCTGGTGCCGGGCGCGCCCATCAAGCGCGGCCTCACGGCGCAGGTCAAAAACCTCTGGGCCAAGCGCAAGACCTTATCGTGGGCGAACCTTGCGATCGCCGCGACCGCCGCCATCGCTATTGCGGCCGTTGCGGGTTGGACGCTTCTCATTCCACACGGCGTGCAACCGCCACTTCAGGCCGCAATCTCCGAGGCCTCGATCGCGGTCCTTCCCTTCGCCGACCTCTCGCCGGCCAAGGACCAGGCGTACTTCTCCGACGGCATGGCGGAGGAAATCCTCAATGTGCTTGCCAAGGTGAAGGGGCTTGATGTCGCTTCGCGCACCTCGTCGTTCCAATTCAAAGGCCAGGAACTGGGTATCCCCGAGATAGCCAAGAAGCTCAGCGTGCGCCACGTCGTCGAAGGCTCGGTCCGCAAGGCGGGCGCGACCCTGCGCATCACGGCACAGCTCATCGACACGCAGACGGACCGGCATCTGTGGTCCGAAACGTTCGACCGCCCGCTCACGACGGAAAACATCTTCACGATCCAGGACGAGATCGCGCGTGCCATCGTCAAGGCGCTGAACCAAACCATGGGTGCCGGTGCTGCCGCCCAGGTGAGCGTTACCCCCGCGACCGACAATTTGACGGCGTATGATCTGTTCCTTCAGGCCCGCCCCATGTTCTTGGCCCGGCGCGATCTCGACAAAGCCGAAGAGCTTCTCGCGCGCGCCGTCGAACAGGACCCGAACTATGCCGACGCGTGGGAAATGCGAGCGGCGCTGCAACCGCTCGTGGTCGAATATGGCTACTCTTCCGCGTCGCCGGCGGAGATCGAACAGCGCTTGGTCGAGTTTGCGAACCGGGCGCTCGCGATCAATCCGCAAAGCGCTTTGGCGATCGCGGCGCTTGGCAAATTGAGAATGACGGACGCTCAAGATCGGCGCAAACCCGGCGACTACGAAGCGATCATCGCCGACTTCGAACGCGCGATCGCGATCGATCCGCGCAATGCGTCCGCGCTCAACTGGCGCGGACTTGTTTATGCCGATGTCGGAAATCTGGAGGTGGCGTTGGCAAGCTTCAATCGCTGCCTGGAGATCGAGCCCTACTATACGCCTTGCATGTCGAACCAGGTCGAGATTCTCGCTTCCATGGGTCGCGATACGGAAGCGCTGGCAGCCTATCGGAAAGCGTTCGATAGGGGCTTCGTCAGTTTCTATTTCGCATTTCACCTCATGGCGCGCACCGGCCAAGAGCACTTGTTCAAGGCCGCGACCGGATCGCCCGGCCTTCTCTTCGGCTGGCGCCGTCATGACGAACTCTATGAAGCCCACCGCCACCCGGAGCGGGGTTACCCGGAATTGATCGCCGACATTCGCAGGTTCAGCGCCGCGAGGACGAAGCCGATTCCCCAGGCCGATCTCGCTGAGCTGATTGGGCCGCTGGGCTTCTACGACATCACGCCGACCCCGGCCATCTTTTGGGACGCGGCTTTTGCCGGCTATCGGCGGTCGGAAAAGTTCAAAACCACCGTCAAGAATTTCGGCGTCTACGCCTATTGGCTTAAGCACGGCTTCCCGCCGCAGTGCCGGGCGGTGGGGGCTGATGACTTCATCTGTGATTGAAGCTGAGCGGCAGCGCAAAAAGGCCAATTTCGGACGGCCGAGCCACGCTCAAGACAAGCCCGGTTGAATGTCCGCTTAGGCCAACAGTACGTCAAGGTGGTCACTTTCGGCGGACGACAGCGATGTGAGTGTGGGGGATAAGGGCTCGGTCGAGATTGACGTGTCGATGGATTGAGGGGTGCTGCTTCTCTTGGGCGCATTAGCTGCCCCGGGTGCGGCCATCCTTTTCCTCGGCTCCTGCTTTCGTGAGCAGCTGCGTCGCGGCGCGGGCTTCTTCTTCGCTGATACCGCTGAACAAGGCGCGCGCGATTCTTTTCTTCAATCTCGAAACCGCGGCCGCTGCTTCTCGGCCTTTTGGCGTGATGCGCTCTTGCGCGCGCCCCATGCTTGGCAGTCGTACGGCAGATCTGGCTCGCTGCAGAAGTCTGGCCAATGGCCGGTCGCCCGCCAGTAACTCACGAGGCCGAGGCGTTCGGCGAGCGC
>JAEUMM010000474.1 GCA_016792645.1 Alphaproteobacteria bacterium
TCGTTCGTCCGAACCGCCCGCACGCGCACGCTGGCGAGGTCCGAACCCGAATCAGGTTCGCTCATCCCGATGGCGAAATAGGTCTCGCCGCGCGCGATTCCAGGCAACACGCGCTGCCGCTGCGCCTCGGTGCCGAACTTCAGAAGCAGAGGACCGCTCTGCCGGTCGGCGACCCAATGCGCCGCGACCGGCGCGCCCGCCGCCAACACTTCCTCGCTGATGACGTATCGTTCGAGCGCCGTGCGCTAGTGCCCGCCGTACGTCTTCGGCCACGTCAGGCCGATGAAGCCCTTCGCGCCGAGCTTGCGGCTGAAGTCGGGATTGAAGCCGCTCCACGACTGCGCCTTCGTCTCCGCCGGGAGAGCGCCAAGCTCTTCGGCAAGAAACGCGCGAATGTCGTGGCGCAACTGCTCGGCTTCCGGGGGAAGCGTCGCGAGCTGAAATCGAAACGGCAGGGGTTGAGCGAGATCCATGGCGCGCACTATGGCGCACCTGATCCATGCCGCTCAACCGCTCTTAAAGAGCGCGGGCGCGTTTCCGCTAGAGCGTCGGGCGTTTGCGTTCCAACCGGCGGCGCTTGCGCACCGCCCGGTCGCGGACGGCAAAACCCGTCAAGAACCCTGCGCCAATGATCATCGCCGCAATGATCAGCGCGTCCATACCTGATCCTCGCGATAGTCAAAGTCGCGCAAGGACGACATCGGCCGGTAACGCGCGCGCTGGTCGCGCATGTGGGCGCTCACCGCGCGGACGCCAAAGCCGGCCGCGTACCCGATCGCAAACAACACCCCCACAGCCACGAACAAATCCATTTACCTGTCTCCGTTTTTTGTCGGCATTCGCTCCGAACGCGCCGGGCAGTGTGCCTGCCGGACATCAGTGCGATGAGAAACGCCAACCGCAGCTTGACACTGCTTCATCGTTTATGAGCGCGACGTTCGTGACCGTCAACTCTTGAAATGTTTTTGACGCGCGTCGTGATTTGTATCCACTGATTCGAATGTCGCCACGCGAGCAATCGATGAACGGCGATCACGAAATCCACGCGGATACGTTGTGCGCACCGATCGACTGCGCGCCCAGTACGTACCGGCCTGACGCATTCGCGAGTGCGATCTGCGAATCAGTTCCGAAATTGAAACCGAAAGTGATTCGTCCGCGCCTTCGCGTGCGCACGTCTTGCGGCAACACCGTCGTTGCAACGCCCGCTTGGTCGAGCGCGTGTTGTGCAACGTCGATCGCAAGCTCGCGCGTCGGCCAAACGGCGAGATAAAAGCGGCGCGCATGGCGCACCAACGCCGGCGTGCCGGTTGCGAACGACGCGACCACGTCCAATCCCGATTGCGGTTCGACGATCTCGCTCCACGTCCCGCACGCATAGGTTCGATTTCCCCAGACCACGTCGCGCGACGTGCCGGACCGCAAACTTTCGACGCGCGCGACCTTCATCGGCAACAGCGTCTGCAACGGACCCGGCGGCAGCTCGCGCGGAATCTGAAAGCTCTCGCTCTTCGCGCCGGTGCGAATGCCGAAAACGGCAACGCCTTCGAAGTCAGCGAACGCCCGCGCAGCGGCGTCGCTCACACACGGCAAGCTCGGCACAAACACCGCGCGATACGATTTGAGATCGGCGCCCGGCGGCACGATGTCGATGTCCAACCCCAGTCGCCGAAGCGCCGTGTACCACGTGAACACCAGCGCCAAGTAGCTGAACGAGCGACCCTGCGGTTGGATCTCGTGCATCCACGCCGCCTCGTAGTCGAAGACGATGGCGACGCTCGCGGGCGTCGGCGGCGCGCTCAGCGCCGCACGCCACCAGTCGCTGTCGATCTCGCGCGCAACCGCTTCCGCCTCATGCCCACCGATGTCGAGCACGTTGTCAGGCCGGTTCAGCCCCGCGTGCATCTGCTCCTGCGCGAACGGCGCCTGTCGCCAGCGGAAGAAGCTGACGACCTCCGCCCCGTGCGCCAACGCCTCCCACGCCCACAGCCGCACGACGCCCGGCGACGGCGAGGGATTCCACAGCGCCCAATTCACCGGCCCCGGCTGCTGCTCCATCACCCAAAACCGGCCACGCCCCACCCCGCGATAAAGGTCGTGATGAAACGCGGAGATATCCGGATGCCCGACCTGCGCGTAACGCTGTCGTTCTGCTTCGGTAAATCCCGTCGTCGGCAGACTGTCGGTGAAGCCCAGGGGATAGGAGTCCCAACTCGCAAGATCGATCCCCGCGCCAACCTTCCAATGATCGAAGTCGAGAAACGCACCCATAAAATTGTGCGTCACGAACCGCCCCGGCGAGTGACGCCGGATGATCTCCACCTGCTCGGCGTTGAAGCGGGCCACCTGCTCCGACGAATAGCGGAAGAAGTCCATCCGATGAATCGGGTTGAGCTCCGTCACCGACAGCATCGGCAAATCGATTTCGTCGAACGATCGATACGACATGCTCCAAAACCGATTGCCCCACGCCTCGTTCAGCGCGGCGACGTCGCCGTAGCGCGCCTTCAGCCACACGCGAAACCCGGCCAGCGCCGCCGGCGAATACGACCGCACCGTGTCGTGACAGCCGTACTCGTTGTCCGTCTGCCAGCCCGCAATCGCGTCATGCCGCCCATAGCGCACGGCGAACGCTTCCGTGATGCGCCGGCTCTCTGCGCGGAACGTCTCGCTCGAGAAGCAGTAGTGCCGCCGCGAACCGAATCGCCGCGGCCGTCCGCGCGCGTCGTGCGGCAAGATGTCGGGGGACCGATCGACGAGCCACTTCGGCGGCGTCGCCGTCGGTGTCCCCATCACGATCTTGAGACCGGCCCGCGCCAGCGTGTCGACGGCGCGATCCAGCCAACCCCAATCGAATCGCCCCGGCTCCGGTTCGACGACGCTCCAGGAAAACTCGCCGAT
>JAEUMM010000005.1 GCA_016792645.1 Alphaproteobacteria bacterium
TACAGCAAGGCGAAGGCGTCGATGTTCTTCCACACCGACACTTCCGAATGCCCGTGGATCGTCATCAAATCGGACTGCAAAAAGCGCGCGCGCCTCAACGCCATGCGCTACGTGCTCAACAAGCTTGAATACGACGGCAAAGACGCGCGCAACGTCGGTGCAGTCGATCCGCTGATCGTCGGCCGTGCGAACATGCACGCCATCGCCTGACGTCGCATCCGCCCAGGCCGCGATTTTGACCGTGGCCCGCCCTTTAACGAAACGCCTGCCGGGGCCGTTCGTTCCCATTATTCCCGCGACGCGCGAGGACGCCAATCGTGGTGAATGAACGTATTCCGCTGGAGTCGATTCAGCATACTGTGCCGCCCCGCTATACTCTTCGTCGCGTCGCGCACATCTTCTGCCGGGGATGCATCCACGAAGCGCTTCTTTTCGTACAAGCGAACTGATCAAAGCGGGTCACATTGAGTGTGCGTACGAGACTGATTTGGATTGCTGTGGGCGTTGTGCTCGTCGCGGCCGCGCTGTTTGCGGTTCTAATGGTCACGCGCGCCCCTGCCCTCGCGGTCGTCACCGTAAAGTCGGAGGCGATCGACCGGGTGCTGGCGGCGGTGGGGCGTGTGCGGGCCGAAGAGCGGGTCTCCGTGTTTGCGCGCGCCGCGGGTCAAGTCGTGAAGCTCGAAAAGGACGAGGGCGATCTCGTCGCGTCGGGCGAGGTGCTTGGCCAAATTGATGCCGGCCAGCCGCGTGCCGCGCTGGCGCAGCGCACGGCGGCCGTGGCCGGACAGCGACGCCAGCTTGCGCAGTCGCGGCGCGACCTGTCGCGCGCACAGGAATTGTTGGGCAAAGGCTTCGTGACACGAGCCGGGTTTGAGACCGCTCGACTGGCCGTAGAGCGCGACGAACAAGAACTCTCGCGGCTGCAAGCCGCAACCGACGAAGCCGCCAGCCGGCTCGAAGACTTCGTGATCCGCGCGCCGATGACCGGCCGCATCCTCCTAAGACCCGTCGATCCGGGACAAGTGGTCGACGTGCGCACGCAGATATTCGAAATCGTATCGGCGGGGACGCCCGAGGTCGAGACCGATGTCGACGAAACGGTCGCCGGCGCGATCCGCGTCGGAATGATGGCGCGCCTCGCTCCCACAGGCATGAACGACGAGGTCTTCCAAGGCAAAGTCATATTCGTCGCGCCACGCGTGGAACCGACGACGGGCGGACGCACCGTACGCTTGTCGATCAACGCCGCGCCGAAGGAGATCCCGCCAGGCCTATCGGTGGACGTCAACATCACGGTGGAATCGCGCGACGGCGCCTTGACGCTGCCCCGGGGCGCGATCGCGCGTTCCGATGGCTCGTCCTACGTCATGGTGGTGCGATCGAACAAAGTCATTAGGCAAACAATCGTCTTCATCGACTGGCCGGCCGATCGCGTCATCGTAACCTCGGGCGTTCGTGCGGGCGATCAAGTTGCGCTTGACCCTCTCAGCGCAACGGAAGGCTCGACGGTGAGACCTATCGAAGCCCCGGACAAGCGCTGATGCGGCGGCGCCCATGAACTTCGCCGTCAAAGTCGCGTGGCGATATCTCACCAGCAATCGCACGCAAACCGCCCTGTTGCTCGGCGGCGTCGCCATCGGCGTGCTCGTATTCGTCTTCATGACCGCGCTCATTGGCGGCCTGCGCGTGTTCTTGATCCAACAGACGACGGGCAACATCGCCCATATCACCCTGGAGCCGCCCGAGCGCGTTGCGCGCGTGCTTTCCTCCGATGAACGGCGGACCCCTCTCGTCGCGTTCATAGCGTCGAACACGAAGCGCCAGCAGATCTTTGCCTGGCAAACCATGCTTCAGGTCGCGGAAACGACGCCGGGCGTGAAGGTGGCGTCGCCCCAAATCAACGGCAACGCCTTTCTCATCAAAGGACAGGCAACCTCCCCCGTCCTTCTAAACGGATTGCGGCCGGATCGCTTGGACGCCATCTCGGCGATATCGCCGAAAATCATATCCGGCAGCGCGCGTCTGGATATCGACGGCATCCTAATCGGGGCGAAACTCGCAACCAATCTTGGCGTGCGCGTCGGCCAGCCTATCGTCGCACGCACCGATCGCGGCCGCGAACGCACGTTGAGCGTACGCGCGATCTATCGCACGGGCTTGGGTTCGCTGGACGAACGCGTGGCATTCGTCAACATCCAACTCGCGCGAACGCTGCTGGACCTGCCGCAGGGCATTTCGCAGATTGAACTCAAAACCGACGACGTCAACGCCGCGCCGGAGATCGCCGCCGCACTCGGCCCTTCGACGGGACTGAAGGCGACAAGCTGGGTCGAGCGGAGCGCCCAACTCTTCGTCGCGCTCAACAGTCAAGGCCAGACCGGAAGCCTGATTCAGATCTTCAGCCTGATAACGATCGTCATCGGCGTTTCGAGCGCGTTGCTGCTCACGACCTACCGTCGCCGCGGCGAAATCGCAATCATGCGATCCATGGGCATTTCGCGCACCTTCGTGGTTCTCATCTTTATCTTGCAAGGGCTCTTCATCGGCCTGTTGGGCGCCGGCATCGGCGCCAGCGCCGGTTATGGATTCTGCGTCCTTCTCGCCGATCTGTCGCGGCGCACGGACGGAACCGCATTCCCGATCGATCCCGCGCAAGGCGGCTACCTCGCCGTCATCGTGCTGACGACAATCGGCAGCGTGCTTGCCGCCATTCTGCCCGCGCGCGCGGCCGCAAGGGTCGACCCTGTCGAGGTTCTCAACCAATGAGCGATTTGCTCTATCGCGTCGGCGACCTCGTGAAGGATTTCGGCACCGGCGAACTCCGGACGCGCGTTCTCAAGGGCATGAGCTTTGACTTGGTCAAAGGGGAATTCGTCGCGCTCTTGGGGCCCAGCGGTTCCGGCAAGAGCACGCTGCTGTCCATCCTCGGCACGCTGTTGGCGCCGACGAGCGGAACGCTGGAAATGCTGGGCGAAAGCCTGGTGCATCTCGACGAACAGCGCCTGACGAAGTTCCGCAATCGCCATATCGGCTTCGTTTTCCAGTTCCACCATTTGTTGCCCGACTTCACCGCGACGGAGAACGTCTTGTTCCCCGCCGCAGCGAGCGCCGGCATTGAAACGCGTCAGTCGCGCGATCGCGCGCGCGCGTTGCTCGATCGTGTCGGCTTGACGGACCGCCTCGACTTCCGCACGCCCAAACTGTCGGGCGGGCAGAAGCAGCGCGTGGCCATCGCGCGCGCGCTCATGAACCACCCCGCGCTCGTTCTCGCCGACGAGCCGACCGGAAATTTGGATCGTCAAACCGCGGATCAGGTTCTTGCGCTCTTGCGCGATATGAACCGCACGGACAAGACGACCTTTCTGATTTCCACGCACGACCCGCATGTCGCCGCGTTTTGCGATCGGCGCATTACGGTTGTCGACGGTCAACTGGCAACCGAAGGCGAACGCGTCGCGTAAGCGGGTCATAGGCGGCGGCGCGCGCTTGATCAGCAGCGCGCCAACACACAAACCGCGGGCACCGGCTTCAGCTCCAGCTCCTCCACGCGCACAGCCGTGAAGCCCGCGCCCTCCAGCAGTTGCGTCAATTCGGCCGCCATCTTCAGAGCGTCCGCCCGTGTCGCCTTTGCGTGGCGCGGCTGATAGGTGGTGGCCATCACCCCGCCCGGCTTCAACAACGCCTTCGCCCGCGCGACGAACGCCGGCCGGTCGACAAACTGGATCACGTTGATCGAAAACACGCGGTCGAACGGCGCCTCAAAGGGCAGCATGTCGATCGTCCCCTCGACAAGCCTCAGCCGCCCGGCTTTCACCGCGCGCGCGTTCCGCTTGCCCGCCTGTTTGATCATCAGGCCCGAGTGATCGACGCCGACCGCCCGCACGCCATCGCGTCCCAAACACAATTCCAACGCGACGCCAGGCCCGCACCCGATCTCCAGCACGCGC
>JAEUMM010000049.1 GCA_016792645.1 Alphaproteobacteria bacterium
GACGGCGCGCATGCGCGCAACGTGCGCGACGCGGGCGCAGAAGAGACGGCGCGCGCGCGGTCGGAGCTGATCGAGCAGAAGACGGGTTTGCGGGCGCGGCATTTCTTTGCGCCGGAAGACATGCCGGTCGATATCGGGACCGGCCTGCTTGAGAAGCTGATGGACGACAGCGCTTGGGCGACACTGGACGCGGTCATCGTGTCGTCGTCGTCGACGCAGGGGTTTCCGGGGCTGTCGCAGCAGATCGTGGTGGCGGCGCGCGAGAAGCATGGGGCTCTGGCGCATCCGTTCGTGCTGGATATTTCCAGCAACGCCTGCACGAGCTTTATGTACGCGCTGACCATCGGGAAGAGTTTGATCCAGGCGATGGGATTCCGGCGGGTCGCGTGTTTGGCGATCGAATTTTCGTCGCGTTGCATCGCCTATGATCCCAAAGCGTTCGGGATTTCGACCTTGTTCGGCGATGCGGCGGCGGGTGTGCTTCTGGAAGGCGGCGACAAAGGGATCGCGCTTTTGCGGACGACGCGGGCCTCATCGATGGTCGATCCCGGCACGATCGGGCTGATCAAGGGCAGCGGCATGCAGGCAAACGATCCCGTGCGCGAAGTGCCGGAGGACCAGCGCTGGTTTATGGCGGGGCCGCCGGTGGCGGTGGGGGCTACGCGCATCTTGGTCGACGAGATCCGGCGCGTGCAGGGCGACGGCCACACGATCGACTGGCTGATCCCGCATCAGGCGAACCTGACGCGCATTCTGATACCCGCGTGCAAATCGGCGGGCATCGATCCCAAGCGCCTATGCGCGTCGTTCGCGGAGACGGGCAACACGTCGAGCGCCAGCATTCCACTGCTGCTCGACCAATTGGTGCGCGACGGGCGCACGGTGAAGGGCGAGAACGCGCTTCTGATCGGGTTCGGCGCCAGTTTCTCCGTCGGCTCGGCGCTGCTTACTTTCCAGTAGTCGCGGTTACGCCGCCCACCGGGATAAGGTCGGTGCGTTCCGCTTCGGCGCTGTCTTCCAGTTGCTTGCGCACGATCTCACGCAGCGAGACGCTGAGCGCGATGAAGCACAAGAACACGTCGTAATACGCCATCGACAAGAAGCTGCCCGCCATGAGGAAGCCCGCGTAGGAGATCAGCAGCATGCGCGAGAGGACGTTGGCCCACTCGAGATCGTCTCGGCCGCGCGTCCAAGCCTGAATGCGGAACAGGTTGGCGATCGCGACGAGTGCGATCGTCAAATAGAGGAAGAGGCCGACGAAGCCGTGGTCGCCCAAGACCTGGAAGTAGATGCTGTGCGGGGCGCGTGCGACGGCCTGGCTGCCCGGGCGGTAGCGCGACGAGACGGACTTCTGCTCGATGGCGGCAAAGCCGCCACCGACCAGCGGCCGGTCGACGGCCAGATTCCACGAGGTTTGCCACGCTTCGATGCGGCCTTGGGCCGAGGCGTCCTGCTCGTAGTTCGAGATGCCGAGCATACGGTCTTTCCAGTCCTGCGGCGCGGTGGCGAAGATCGTCGCGCCGACGACGCCCGCGGCAATCAGCGAGACGACCTTGTGCTTGCTGAGCAGGAAAAAGGCGAAGCCGACGACCACTAAGCCGACGAAGCCGCCGCGGGAATACGTGCCGACGATGGCGACGATGGTCATCCCGATCGCTATCCAGCAGCCCAATTGGATGTAGCGGTTTGCGGACGAGATGCGCAGATAGTTGATGATCGGAAGCATCATCACCATCGCGAGACCGAGGTTGTTGTTGTCCGCGATCATGGTGTTGTCCGGGCCGAAGACGCGCGAGCCGATCGAGCCGGTCAACAGCACGAAGCCCGCACCCTTGACCGCGTAGTAGCCAACCGAAACCGCTGCCACCCAGATGAAGGCTTGGACGCGCAATCTCGAATTGACCATCACCATCACGACGAGGGCGAGGGCGAACGTCTTGATGTGCGTGTTCCAGAGCTCGAAGGCGGCCGTATGCTCGAGGGCAAAGAACGTCGTCGCAGAGGTCAGCAGGGCAAACGCGACAAGCAAGACGGGCATGATCTGACTGGGCAGCGTTTTCGGCTCGAGCGAGAACACCCACGCCATGACCGTGACGACGGCGATGTAGAAATTGAACGAGAACGACGAGGCGAGGCCGAAGGCTTCGCGGTGGGGGCTCATGAAGGAGATCCACTCCCACAACAAGAAGCCGATAAACGGGTAGAACAGCGCGACCGGCAGCGCTGCAAAGACCACGGCAAAAACAAGAAGCCCGCGCACCGCCGACGTTCCCCCAACTTCCCCAAACTTCCCCAAGCGAGCAACTTCGCCGTTGCCCGTCTCGCCCCAGGGGGGAATACTGCCATAGGTCGCGGCGCCGGGGGAACGTCGGAGCTTGCGCATGCTCAACACATCGCAGGCGGTTAACGCTGAATTCCCTGGCAGTATGGCGAAAGTGACACGCTCTCAGCGCTGTGCTAAAAGGTACTGCGAGCTTAGATCAACCCACTCGCCAACTCGACAACTGGGGGTGTCCGATGGCTGGGTTACCATTCCTTGCAGCGCTGGTTTGCATCATCGTCGTTCTGTTCTGGTACCTGCGTGACGAAAGCATGCACGGCGGGTCGGGCAAGAGCGGCTTTCTTGGCATGAGAGACGGCGGCGACGAGCGCCGCCAGCGCGACGCCCGGGGTCCGAACTGGAAGCCGACCGGCGGCGCCAAAGACACCAAGCCCTGGCGGCCGGCGCGCAAGTAATCAGGCGCCCGAAACGCGGCGGATCAGCTGCTTGATCCGCTTCTTCAGACCCAACCGATCCAACGCTGTAACCAGCGATGCCTCGACGCGCGAGAACGCGCTGTGCGCCTTGGCGAGCGCGAGTGCGCCGGGTTTGCGCTTCAGCAAGACAACATCCGCGCAGTCGATCGCGTGGGTTGCGAACAGTTGTTTGTGCTGACCGGCGCCTTCGGTGAAGTCGAAAACGGTCAGACCGGGCTCTGCGAACAGACGCTCCATCGCCAGCAGTTGTAGGACGGTGCCGGGCGAGTGTTCCGCGACCGCCGGGTCGTAGCCTAGATAGGCATAGATCACGCGGCCGCGCTCCACCGGCAGGTAGAGATAGCTGACGGGTCGGCCGTTCAGAAACAGCAGGTAGGCGTACACCGCGCCGCGTGCCGCGAGATCGTGGGCCTGCGCCGTGAACGATGCGTCTTGCGGCAATCCCGCGTCGAGCAGCCGTTCCTGATAGGTCTTGGCGGACAGTTCGCGTGCGCGCGGCAGAAATGTCGCCAGCTCGTCCTTTGTGCGGAACTGTTCCCAATGAAGCGCGCCACCGGAGAGTTCTTGGAACTTGCGCAGCTTTCGCTTCAAGGTCGAGCGCGTCTTCGCCGAAAACTTGGCCATGTAGGCTTCATAGCCTGTCGTCAGATCGACGAGATGGCGCGGATAAGTGCGCAGCGTCTGCGTGTACCAGTCGCCGCCGGCCGCGCCGGCGACCGCGTCCGCGGGGAGGCCGCGGATCAAGTACCCGTCGGCTGTTTCGCTCGGCGGAAGCCCGTCGCGCCAGTTTTGCGGCAAGGTTGCGCCGGGTTCTACCTCGACGACGGCGAGTGAGAGCGACGGGGCGAAGAGGCGTATTTCGCCCAGCGCGAAGCGGAACGGCACACGCTGCACGCCGAGAAACGCGAGCGGCGGCGCGGGCGGTGTTGCCGCCTCAGGCGCGATCATAAAGCAGAGTGCCGACCGCCTGCTCGACCATGCGGACAGCGGTGCGCGCGGGGTTCGACTTCGGGATGGCGGCGCGGCGCGCGGTTGGTTCAACGGATGCGTCGAGATCGGCGAATGTCGTTGTCTCTTGCAGCGTGGCGCAGAGCGCATCGAAGCGACGCACGAGCAACTTGTTGGCGCGGGTGCGGCGCGCGTTCAGCAGTTCGAAGCTGTGGGAGACGATGACCACCGTCGGGCGGTTGGCGGCGCGCGCGTCGGCCACGCACCAAGCGAGTTCCGCCGTCGATACGGCGCAGAGCTGAAGCGGGCGGGTGTGGCCCGGATAGTCTTCGAAGAAGGTGATGGGGATTTCCGTCAGGCCTTCGACCAGCGCCGGTTCGAGCAGAGGCTCGGCGACCTCGATGCGGCAGACGTCGCCGATATAGGGTTGGTTGTAGCTGGTGTCGAAACGCAGACCGACGGACTTGAGCGCGCGCAAGGTGGCGTTGTCGGCGCCGTAGTTGCCGGCGCGAAAGGCGATCGGGCGCGGCGCGCCAGCGCGTTCCAATGCGTCCGCGCCCATCTCAAGCAAGATGCGTTGGTGGCTTTCAGGAAACTCGAAGATGTTTTCGCCGCGACGGCCGGCGACCGGATCTTTCTCGATCCATTGCAGCCATTCGGTGTGAACGTGGAGCTGGACCTCGTGGCCGCGCGCGAGGATGGGATCGACGACGCGTTTCAGCATGTCGAGGCCTAAGACCTGCGCGCTTAAGGCCTCGACGAAGAAGACGCCCCTCAGCCCGTGCGCGGACAGGCGCTCCATCTGATAGGCGATGCCGACGGTGGCGTCGGCGCCTCGGCCCATCACCATGATTTCGAAATTTTCGCGCGGGTCGAGGCCGCGTTCGTGCAAGGCGGGTGAGAGTTCGGTGTCCGTCGTGATGAGGACTTTGGTCATGCCGCCCTGGCTTTGCGCCGCGGGGCGGCGAGACGCTCATAGACCGGCTCGTATCGGTTGACGCTGGCCGCCCACGTGCGTTCGCGCAGCACGTAGTCGCGCGCGGTCTCGCCCATCGCGGCCCACGCTTCGCGATTGGCGACGGCGCCGACGATCTCGTTCGACAGTGCGACGGCGTTGTCGGCGGCGAAGAGCAGGCCGTTAACGCCGTGGGTCACGATTTCCTTGTGGCCGCCGCAATCGGAGGCGATGACGACGCGTTGCTTCGCCATCGCTTCGATCGGCTTCAGCGGGGTGACGAGGTCGGTCAGGCGGCTTTTGCGGCGCGGATAGACGAAGAGGTCGACGAGGTCGTAGTAGCGTTCCACCTCGGCGAACGGCACGCGGCCGGTGAAGATCACGGCGTTGTCGAGTTTCGCTTCGGCCGTCAGGCGTTTCAGCTCAGCTTCGTGCGAGCCGCCGCCGACGAGCAACAGCTTCAGGTTTGGAATGCGCGCCAGCGTTTGCGGCAACGCTTGCAGCAGGAGGTCCAGACCTTCGTATTCGTAGAACGAGCCGATGAAGCCGATGACGACCGCGCCATCGAGGCCAAGCTTCGCGGCCAATGCAGCGTCGCGGCGGCGTTCGGGCGAGAAGTTCGCGACGTCCACGGCGTTGGGGATGGTGACGAGTTTGCTTTCGGGCAAGCCCCGGCTGAGCACGTCGTCTCGTACGCCTTGGCACAACACGGCGACGGCGTCGGCGTGATGGAGGACGTAGCTTTCGAGCGAGCGGCTGGCGCGGTAGCGCAGCGATCCCGATTTGACGGTGCCGGCCTCGACGCCGGCTTCTTCCCAAAGCGCGCGGACTTCGTAGACGACCGGTACGCCCTTCGGATGCGCGGCCCAGAGCGCGGGCAAGCCGTTCAACGCGGGCGAGTGCGCGTGGACGATGTCGGGCCTTACTTCATCGATCAGCGCCGACAGGCGGCGGGCGGTCGCCTGCATTTCGCGCATGTAGTTCACGACAGGCGTGCGCGAGAGCAGGCCGTTCGGCGCGGGCGTGCGGTGAAAGCGCCAGCCGGAGAATTCCTCGACCTCGACCGCGCCGCGGTTTTGGCGCGGGGTCGTCATCAGGATGGGTTCCCATTTGCGCGCGCGCTGTTCGTTCACGATGCCGAGCGTGCGCGACACGTATCCGCTTTGCAGCGGGAGGGAGTGGTCGAGGACGTGGAGGATGCGCACCGGGGCTCTCGTTACCACGCGCCGACGGTGTCGATCACGAACTTGTCCTTCAGCATGTCGCGGTCGACATGCATGAACGCGCGGTGACCCACGAGCAGCACGATCAGGTTCGCGGATTTCACCGCGACTTCGAAATCGGCGAATTGCAGATTCGGATGTTCGAGGTCGTGCGGGAGTTTGTTCACGTGCGGCTCGACCACCAGGATCTTGCCGAGGCCGGCTTCTGCGAGTTTGCGCACGACTTCAACGGCCGGGCTTTCGCGCAGGTCGTCGACGTCGGCTTTGAAGGCGAGCCCTAAGCAGGCGACGACGGGCTGACGCAGATCGGCCGCGCGCTCTTTCACTTTGCGGACGACGAAGTCGGGCTTCTCGTCGTTGATTTCGCGGCTGGCGCGGATGAGGCGCGCGTCTTCCGGCGCGCTGTCGACGATGAACCATGGGTCGACCGCGATGCAGTGGCCGCCGACGCCCGGACCGGGGCGAAGGATGTTGACGCGCGGGTGCTGGTTCGCGAGGCGGATCAATTCCCACACGTTCACGCCGAGGCGGTCGCAGATGAAGGAGAGTTCGTTGGCGAAGGCGATGTTCACGTCGCGGAAGGCGTTCTCGGTCAGCTTCGCGAGTTCGGCCGTGCGGGCGTTGGTGACGTGGCATTCGCCCTTGACGACGATCTGATAGAGCGACAGAGCGAGCTGCGCGCATTTGCGGGTGATGCCGCCGATGATGCGGGCGTTGTTGACGACCTCTTCCAGGATGCGGCCAGGCAGAACGCGTTCCGGGCAGTGGGCGACGCGGATGTCGGAGAGTTCGCCTTTCTGATGCGGGAACGAGAGATCGGGACGCGCTTCGGCCATGATGGCGCTGATGCGTTCGGTGGTGCCGACCGGCGAGGTCGATTCCAGGATGACGAGGTCGCCCGGTTTCAATTTCGGCGCGATCGCCTTTGCTGCCGCGTCGACGTAGCTGATGTCGGGCTTATGGCCGGCGCGAACGGGCGTCGGCACGGCGATCATGAAGGCGTCGGCTTCTTCGTGTTCGAGCGAGGCGCGGAGCTTTTTGCTTTCGACCACGCGGCGGACGAGGGCGTCGAGATTCGGTTCGCCGAAATGGGCTTTGCCTTGGCGCACTTTTTCGACGACGTCGGCTTTGGTGTCGACGCCGACGACCTCAACGCCTTGGTCGGCGAACACGGCCGCCGTGGGCAAACCA
>JAEUMM010000077.1 GCA_016792645.1 Alphaproteobacteria bacterium
TCGCGTGCGCGGATCATCATGTGCGCGAGGCGGGGGTGTGCGCCGAAGCTCAACATCGCGCGCCCGTGCGGCGTGATGCGGTTCTCCGCGTCGATGGCGTCGAGTTCGCGCAGCAGTTCTTGGGCCTCGGCAAAGGTGGACGGCGGCGGCGGGTCCAGCAATTTGAGGCGGCTCGCGTCGCGTTCGCCCCAGGCGGCGAGGTCGAGCGCAAAGGGCGCGAGATCGCTGGTCAGGATTTCGGGCGAGGTGAAGGGCGTGAGCGCGCGCGTTTCCGCTTCCTCCCACAGGCGGTAGCAAACGCCCGGCGCGACGCGTCCGCTGCGCCCGCGGCGTTGGTCGGCAGAGGCAAGCGAGACGCGTTGCGTGACGAGGCGGGTCATGCCGCTGGCCGGGTCGTAGCGTGCGAGGCGCTGCAGGCCGGAGTCGATCACGACGCGGACGTCCTCGATGGTGAGGCTGGTTTCGGCGATCGCGGTGGCGAGCACGATCTTGCGTTCGCCTTTGGGCGCGGGCCGGATGGCGCGGTCTTGCACGTCGGCCGGGAGAGCGCCGTACAGCGGATAGAGTATCGCGCCACGCAAGTCTTCCTGGGCGAGCAAGCGTTCGACGCTGCGGATTTCGCCTTCGCCCGGCAAGAAGACGAGAAGGCCGCCGTCCGTTTCGTTCAATGCGCGCAGCACGATGTTCGCGACCGCCGGCTCGATGCGTGCGTTTGCGAGCAGCGGGGTGTAGCGCGTTTCGATCGGGAATAGCCGACCCTCGCTGCGTAAGACGAGGGCGTCGTCCAGCAATCTGGCAACGCGCGCGCCGTCGAGGGTTGCGGACATCACGAGCACCTTTAGGTTCTCGTTCAACGCCGCTTGTGCTTCCAGTGTGAGCGCCAGCGCGAGGTCGGCGTTGAGGCTGCGTTCGTGGAATTCGTCGAAGATCACGAGGCCGACGCCGTCAAGGGCAGGGTCTGCTTGCAGACGGCGTGTGAGTAAACCCTCGGTCAGAACTTCGACGCGCGTCTTTGGTCCCACGCGGGCGTCCAGTCTGACACGATAGCCGACCGTGTCCCCGACTTTCTCGGCGATGAGGTCGGCCATGCGCGATGCGGCGGCGCGCGCGGCAACGCGGCGCGGCTCCAGCATCAGAATCTTTCGACCTTCGAGCCAAGGTTCGTCGCGCAGTGCGAGGGGAACCAGCGTGGTCTTGCCCGCGCCGGTTGGGGCTTCGAGCACGCATGCACGCGCGCCGCCAAGCGTTCGCTTCAGCTCCGGCAGGATATCTTCGATGGGAAGCTTGGACGTCATTCGTGCCACGTTGGTACGGCCTGCACCGGTGCGCGGTCAAAGCGTGTGATCGTTGCTACGGCAAAGCGCCACAGGTCTGGGCTCTGACACAGAATTGCCGCGTTCGGGCGTAACCTGCCGTGCAAATCTGGGAGAACAACGAAATGGCGGGCCTTGTCGGATTGCGTGCGGCCGTTGTTGCGGTTGCCGTGCTTATTGGCGTGTCGGCGGGTTTCAACATGGCGCAGGCCGCGCCCGGCGACGATGGGCGTAATGCGCCGCGTGGGACGCTGACACCGTTCCGGTCGGATCAGGAGTTGCAGCAGTTTCTGCAACGCGTGCGCAAGGCGCGGCGTTCGCGGGCCGTGCCCGCACCGGCGCCGGCGGCGTCGGAAGCGCCGGCTGACGCGGCTGCCGCGCCATCGCAGGACAAGGCCGCCGGCGAGAGCATCACCAACACGCAAGAAGCCGGCGTCGATGAGGGCGGCATCGTCAAGGTGTTCGGCGACTATCTGGTGATCTTGCGCCGGGGCCGATTGTTCACCGTTTCGGCGCGTCAGGGCGACTTGCGGCCGATCGATTCCGTCGAGGCCTATCCGCCTGGCGCCGACGCGCGCGGCGACTGGTATGACGAGATGCTGATCTCCGGCAACCGCGTCATCGTGATCGGCTACAGCTACAGCCGCGGGGGCACGGAGATCAATCGCTTCCGCATCGGCAACAACGGGCAGCTTTCGTTCGAGGATGCGTATCATCTGAAGTCGAACGATTACTACTCGTCGCGCAATTATGCGTCGCGTTTGATCGGTACGCAGCTGATCGTCTATTCGCCGCTTTATCTGCCTTACGGCGTCGAGTCGCTGGATTGGCTGCCGGGATTGCGCAAGTGGAGCGGCGATCCGCAGGCGGGCTTCACGCGCATCGTCAGCGCACGCGAGATCTATGTGCCGCGTGCGGTTCTCGACGATGAGCATGCCGATGTCGATGCACTTCACACGGTGACGACGTGCGATCTTGCGTCTCCGGTCTTGCGTTGCCGCGGCGTCAGCGTTCTGGGCCCCAATGGGCGGACATTCTATGTGTCGGGGAACGCGGTGTATGTTTGGGCGACGCAAAATCGCTGGTGGCGCAACGAGGATGAGGATGATCGCCGTGCGCCGTCGTCCATGCTGTTCCGCATGCCGCTCTCCGGCGGCGCGCCGTCGGCCATCGGCGTGCGCGGTGGTCCGACGGATCAGTTCTCGTTCCGCGAAGATTGGCGCGAGGGCGTTCTCAACGTGTTGGTCCGCAGCAACGGCGGAGGCGATGCGATGTGGCGCGGCGAGTTCTCGTCGGGCGCCGTCGCGTTGCTTCGTCTGCCGCTGGGGTCGTTCAGCGACGGCACGCAAGAGGCGCCGTGGGGGCGCTATCGGCCGTTGCCGCGTCCTTCGCAGGAATCCTATACGTTCCAGAATCGCTTTGTCGGCGACTACGTGCTGTACGGCAGCGGCAACAACTGGGGCCGGCCGCAGGATCGGCGCACGTCGCTGGTCATGACGCCGGTCCGCGGCGGGCCGGTGACGCAGATGCCGCTGAGCCATGGCGTCGATCGTATCGAAGCAATGGGGCGCGACGCAGTGGTCGTGGGCAGCGACACGAGCGACTTGCACTTCCAGGCGATCGAGTTGACGTCGGGATGGCAGCCGCGGATGGGTGATCGCTACACGCTTGAGCGCGCGGCGCAGGGCGAGACGCGCAGTCACGCGTTTTTCTATAAACCCGAGTCGCAGGACATGACCGAAGGCGTGTTGGCGTTGCCGGTGGCGCGCGCGGCGCGGCCTGCGCACCGTCAGTTGGCCGAGAATTCGGCTGCCGTGATCTTCCTGCGCCGCGCGCAACGGCAGTTCGCGCCGCTTGGCGAATTGGGCGCGCACGAGGATGGCGTCGTCGACGACGCGTGCAAGGCGTCATGCGCCGATTGGTATGGCAATGCCCGTCCGATCTTCCTGCGCGGGCGAACGTTCGCGCTGATGGGTTACGAAATCGTCGAAGGCCAGCTTGATCGCGATTCCATCACCGAAACGCGGAGGATCAGCTTTGCGCCGCGTGCCTGGTAGGGATGCGGTTGGCGGCGAATGAGGATGCGCCGGCGGTGCGGTCGCGTGTTGCGCGGCCTTTGCCGTAACTTGTCAGCACGATTTCGCGACCGGATGCCTGCGAACGAAGATAGAACTTCGGCGCGATGTGCGGTGCGGCGCGTGCGACGGCGGGCGAATTTTCTGCAACTGACACATTCGCAAACTATGCGGGGGCGGCGAATCCTGTCATCGGTGTTGGCCATGTCCATCGACACTGAACGTACCGCCGACGCGGCCGATCCCGCGCCCGCGCCCGCTCTCGCACGCGATCCGCATTCGTGGGCGCAGATTCTTATGCGCTATCGCGAGCCCAGCGTGCCGCGCGGCATTGTCGAGATCGCGATCACGGCGGGGCCGCTGTTCGCGATCTGGACCGTGATGTGGCTGGTCAGCGGGTTCAGCTATTGGCTCGCCTTGCCGTTGGCGGTGCCGGGGGCGATGTTCCTGGTGCGGCTGTTCATGATCCAGCACGATTGCGGGCATGGGTCGTTCTTCCGGAACAAGCACGCGAACACGTGGGTTGGGCGCGTGTGCGGGATCTTCACGCTGACGCCGTTCGGCGTCTGGCGGGCGACGCACAACATGCATCACGCGACGAGCGGCAATCTGGACCGGCGCGGCCTCGGCGACATCGAGACGCAAACGGTGGCCGAGTATCTGTCGCAGCCGTGGTATGAGCGTTTGCGCTATCGCCTCTACCGGCATCCGATCACGCTGTTCGTCATTGGGCCGGCTTATGTGTTCTTGATCGCGAACCGGTTGCCGGTGGGGTTGATGACCTCGGGCTGGCGGCCGTGGGTTTCCACGATGGCGAACAACGCGGTGATCGCTTCGGTCGCCGTGCTGCTCATGTATTTGATGGGCGTGGGACCGTTCTTGATCGTGCATCTGCCGACCGTGCTGATCGCGGCGTCGATCGGTGTGTGGCTCTTCTTCGTGCAGCATCAGTTCGAAGAGACGGTGTGGGCCGAAGGCGACGACTGGAACCTGCAGCACGCGGCGCTGAAAGGTTCGTCGCATTACGATTTGCCGGCGGTGCTGCGCTGGTTCACGGCCAATATCGGCGTGCATCACGTGCACCATCTGTCGAGCCGGATTCCGTATTACCGCCTGCACCATGTGCTGCGCGATCATCCGGAGCTGAAGGATGTCGGGCGGCTGACGCTGTGGCAGAGTTTCAAGTGCGTGCGGCTGGCGCTGTGGTGCGAGACGCGGCGGCGTATGGTGTCGTTCGGCGAGGCGCGGGCGCTTCGGG